>JAWKHS010000012.1 GCA_041394705.1 Vicinamibacterales bacterium | reverse complement strand
GCACGCTGGCGAGTCGCGTGCCCGCGAACGTGCTGGACTACGCGGTGGACTTCGGGATCACGACGTACCGGCCCGTCGAGCCTGGCCTCCGGTCGGTGATCGTCTACAAGGACGAGCTGGTCTTCGTCGTACCGCCGGCGCACCCGCTGGCGCGCCGGACCGAAGTCAGCATCACGATGCTTGGCTCGGAGTCCTTCGTGGCGCATCACGTCGCGTCGCCCTACCGCGAGCGCGTGGTCGAGGCGTTCCGGCGGCACCGCGTCACCCTGCAGATGCCGGTGGAGATGCCGACCATCGACGCCATCAAGCGCTTCGTGGCGTTGGGGCACGGCGTGGCGCTGCTGCCGGGCATCTCCGTCGAGGACGAACTGGCGCGAGGCGCGCTGGTGCGCGTGCCGGTCGCCGAGCTCGCGCTCGAGCGGCACCTGCGCGTCGTCCTGCGCAAGGACGGCGAGCCGTCGCACGCGGTGCGCGCGTTCCTGTCGGTGGCCGAGCACCACGCCGCGACCGCGGCGGGGCCGTACTGCTTCGTCTCGGAATGACGAGCGTCGCGCGACGGCGCCTGAATTCGCGGGAGTAGAATGGCCGCGCGGCGGCCGGCGCGCCCGCATTCTCCAACGAGCCCAGCGGGCCCCGCTGGCGCTCCTGCCGTCGTCGGGGCCGCGTCTCCGCGTGCCCGGGAGCCTCGCATGCGTCACCTGCTGGTCGTGATTGCCACCGCACTGGGCCTGAGTGCCGGGCCGTCGGCCCAGCCGCCGGCGCGATCCGCCGGACCGGCGTCTGTCGATCCCGCGCTCTTCTCGGACCTGGCGTGGAGAAACATCGGTCCGCACCGCGCCAGCCGGACGCGGGCGCTCACGGGCGTCGTGCAGCAGCTCCACACCTTCTACGTCGGCGTCTCCAACGGCGGCGTGTGGAAGACGACCGACGCCGGACGCACGTGGACGCCGCTCTTCGATCGCGAGGCGACGGGATCCACCGGGGCCATCGCCGTCGCGCCGTCGGACCCTCGCGTCCTGTACGTGGGCACGGGGGAGGCGCACCAGCGCCCCGATCTGTCGGTCGGGAATGGCCTCTACAAGTCCGTGGACGGGGGCGCGACCTGGACGCACCTGCCGCACCTGCGCGACACCCAGCAGATCGCGGCCATCGTCGTCCATCCGACCGACCCGTCCATCGTCTACGTCGCGGCGCTCGGGCATCCATACGGACCCAATGGCGAACGCGGCGTGTTCCGCTCCCGCGACGGCGGTACGACGTTCGAGCGGGTCCTGTTCGTCGACGAGAACACGGGCGCCGCCGACGTCACCATGGACCCGGAGCAGCCTGCGATCCTGTACGCCTCTCTGTGGCAGGCCCGCCAGGGCCCGTGGGAGAACGGGGATTTCCGCGGCCCGGGCAGCGGCCTCTACAAGTCCACCGACGGCGGGACCACCTGGCGCCCGCTCACCAAGGGCCTGCCGAGTTGGGACCAGGGGCGGCTCGGACGCATCGGGGTCACCGTCGCCCCCACGCTGCCGTCGAGGCTGTACGCGGTCGTGGAGGCTCGTGACGGGGAAGGGATCTATCGATCGGACGATGCCGGAGAGAGCTGGTACCGCGTGAACGCCGATCCGCGCGTGGTGGCCCGGCCCTCGGACGCCGCCGATATCAAGGTGCATCCGACGAAGCCCGATGTCGTGTTCGTGCCCACGATCGTCACGTGGAAGTCCACCGACGGGGGCCGGACGTTCACGGCGATCCGCGGCGCTCCTGGCGGCGACGACTACCAGGAACTCTGGATCAACCCGGAGCATCCCGAGGTCATGGCCCTGTCGTCCGACCAGGGCGCGATCGTGTCCCTGAACGCCGGCGAGACGTGGAGCAGCTGGTACAACCAGCCGACGGCCGCGTTCTATCACGTGTCCACCGATACCGCGTTTCCGTACCGCGTGTGCGGCGGCCAGCAGGAGAGCGGGTCGGCCTGCATCGCGAGCCGCGGGGACCGCGGTCAAATCACGTTCCACGACTGGGCGCCGGTCGGGGTCGAGGAGTACGGCTACGTCGCGCCGGATCCGCTCGATCCGGATGTCGTCTACGGCGGGAAGGTGAGCCGCTTCGACCGGCGGACCGGACAGGTGCAACAGGTCGGCCCCCGGGCACTGCGCTCGCCCGACTATCGCGTCGTCCGCACCATGCCCCTGCTCTTCTCGCCCGTGAACCCGCGGAAGCTCTTCTTCGCCTCGAACGTGGTCTGGCAGACCCTCGACGGAGGGCAGCGATGGAACCAGATCAGCCCGGATCTGGCGCGCGAGCGATGGGACGTGCCCGCCAGCGTGGGGGTGTACCGGGAGGCTCCGGAGGCCGCGTCCACGCGGCGCGGCGTGGTGTACACGCTGGCCCCCTCACCCCTTGACGAACGCACGCTGTGGGCCGGCACCGACGACGGTCTCGTCCACGTGACCAGGGACGGCGGCGCGCGATGGACGAACGTGACGCCGTCCGCACTCGGGCCATGGTGGAAGGTGTCGTTGATGGACGCCTCCCACTTCGACGTGCGCACCGCGTACGCGGCCGTGAACACGATCCGCCTCGACGATCTCCGGCCCCACATCTTCAAGACGCACGACGCCGGCGCGACATGGACCGAGATCGTCGACGGGATTCCGGCCGGCACGGTCGTGAACGTGGTGCGCGAGGATCCGCAGGCGCGAGGCCTGCTGTACGCGGGGACGGAGCAGGGCGTCTACGTCTCGTTCGACGATGGCGGGCACTGGCAGTCGCTGAGCGGCCGCATGCCCGCGACGTCGATCCGGGATCTGGTGGTGAAGGACGGGGACCTGGTGGCCGGCACGCACGGCCGCTCGTTCTGGATCCTGGACGACGTGTCGCCCCTGCGCCACATCGCGGCCGGGGCGCTGGACCGCGGCGCGCGGCTCTTGCCTCCGGCCACGGCGTGGCGCTGGCGCTTCAACACGAACACCGACACGCCCCTGCCACCCGACGAGCCCGCCGGGCAGAATCCGCCCGACGGCGCGATCATCCACTACCGCCTGGAGGCGCCCGCGCAGGAGGTGACGTTGGAGGTGCTGGACGGCGCGGGCACGGTCGTCCGCCGCTACTCGAGCCGCGATGTGCCCGATGCTCCCGTGGAAGGCCGCAACACGCCCGACTACTGGCTGGCGCCTCCCAGGAGTCTGTCCGCCGCCGCCGGCCTGCACCGCTTCGTCTGGGACCTGCGGCACCCGCCGCCCGCCGCCCCAGCCTTCACCTATCCCATCGCGGCCGTCCCGGGCGCAACGCCGCGGGTTCCCCGCGGGACGGTGGTGCTGCCGGGGGCCTACACCGTGCGCCTCACCGTGGATGGCCGCGTCGAGGCCGCCTCGCTCACCGTTCGTTTGGATCCGCGCGTGAAGACGCCGGCCGCCGGACTGGCGCGGCAGTATGACACCGCTCGCGCCATCGACGCGGCGCTGGCGCGCGTCGCGCCGGCACTGGCATCCGCGCGGGCGGAGATCGCCCAGCGCGGGCCGCGCCTGGAGCAGGCGCGCGCAGCGGAAACGGCGTTGGCGCGGGCCCAGGGCCAGGCGCTCCAGCTGTTCGGGCTCGTCGAGGCGGCGGATCTGCCGCCGACGCCGCAGATGTTGTCGGCCTGGGCCGAGACGGAGACGGCGATCCAGTCGGCGCTGCGCGCCTGGGCGCCGGCGCCGTAGCAGGCCCGCGGGGCCCGCCTCGGCGACCTCAGCGGTCGGAGACCGGCATCGGGAAGCCGGGCGCCGTGGGCATCGGGCCCATGAGCTGCGTGAGCACGTCCTCGCGGGTCGTGATCTTCAACGAGGTCTTCGCCTTGGTCATGTACGCGGCGAAGAACTCGCCCCGACGCTGCTCGGTGAGCTCGTCGCGAAGGGTGTCCCGGCCGAGCGCCACCTCGTCGTCGCTCACGCGCGTGTGCTCGGCGACCCGGGCGATCACGCTGCCCGAGCTGGTGGGGATCGCATCGGTGACCCCGCCGGCGTCGAGCGCGAAGACCGCCTGTTCGACCTCTGGGCTCGCCCCCACGTTCGGCAGCGTCGCGCCACGGGCGACCAGCTCGGTCGTCGTCACGTCGAACCCGGCCTTCTTGGCTGCGGCCGCGAAATCCGGTGCCTTCTTGAGGTCGGCGGCGATGACGCTGGCCCGGCTCTTGAGCATCTCCTCGGATTTCTCGCGGATGACGTCCTCACGCACGCGGTCGGCCACTTCGGACAGCTGCGGCAGGCGCGAGGGCTCGGTCCCATCCGGCGCGGCGAAGACCCAGCCGCGCGACACGCGCAGGGCCGGCGACACTTCGCCTTCCTTCAAGGTGAAGGCCCGCGCGGCCACTTCCGGCGCGGAGCCCAGCTCGCCGATGGGCTCGTCCCGCAGGAAGAAGGGCGACTCGACGACGGTCAGCCCGCGCTCCGCCGCGACCTTGGGCAGGTCGGCGGCGGTCTTGAGGTTGGCTTCCATCGCCTTGGCGCTCTGCTCGGCCTGCGCCTGCGCCTTTTGCCACTTCAGCTGATCGACGATCTCGGGCTTCACGTCCTCGAGGGACCGCGTCTGCTCCGGCTCGCTCTCGACCACCTTGATGATGTGGTACCCGAAGGTCGTCTTCACGAGGTCGCTGATCTCGCCCGGCTTCAGCGAGAACGCGGCCTGCTCGAACTCGGGGACCATCTGGCCGCGGCCGAAGAAGTTGAGGTCGCCGCCGTTGACGGCCGAGCCCTCGTCTTCCGAGTTGGCCTTCGCCAGCGCGGCGAAGTCGGCGCCAGGCGCCTTGGCCTGCTTCAGCAGCGCCTCCGCCTTCGCGCGGACCTGCGCGTCGTCCTTGCCTTCCGTCTTGAGCAGGATGTGGCTCGCCCGCACCCGCGCCTCGGTGGTGTACTGCGCCTTGTTCTGGTCGTAGAAGGCCTGCACGTCCGCGTCGGGCACCTCGATCGACTCGCGCACCTTGTCCACGTCCACGAGCACGTACTTGACCCGGCGCTTCTCGCCGATGCGGTAGCTCTCCTTGTTCGCCTCGAACCGCTTCTGCAGGTCGGCGTCCTGGACCGTGACCTGGTTCTTGAAGGCGTCGGGGGTGAGCGCGACGAGATCGAGCTTGACCTTCTCGTTCCGGCGGCGGTACTCGTCGGCGACCTCGGCGTCGGTCACCGACACCCAGCCGGCGACGGAGCTCCGGAGCTTCTCGGACAGGATGGCCTTCCTGAACTGATCCTCGAAGTCTCGGGTGGACAGGGGGGGATTCTGGCGGGCCAGCAGGTCGCGATACCGCGCCTCGCCGATGAACGTGCCGTTCTCCATGAACGCCGGCAGCGAAAGGATCCGCTCCCGGACCTCGGCGTCACTGACCGACAGGCCCTGGCGCCGCGCCTCGGCCACCGTCGCCTCTTCGTCGATGAGTGAGCCCAGGATCTGCCGGTCGATGCCGAGCTGCCGGAGCATCTGCTCGCTGATCTGGCCGCCGTAGGCTGACCGGTACTGCTGCAACTGGGCGTTGTAGCGCCGTTGGAACTGCGCGACGGTGATGGGTTCGCCCTCGACCTCGGCGATGGCCACGTTCGGCGCCGTGCCGACGGTGGCCGAGTTCGTGGGCACGAAGAAGAACCCGAAAGCCAGAATCAATGGGACCAGGCTCCACTTGAGGAGGTTCTGGTGGCGCCGCATCCGGTCGAGCATGGTCATGGTCGGAGATCCTTGAACCCCTCATCCTAACAAGGTTGCCCGTCCGTTCGCACGCTCCGTGCAAAATACGGCCGCCGATTCGGGTTCGGCCGCCCGTCATGGTCCGGTCGGTGTGGTATAGTCGGCCCACCGATACAACGCCGGAACGGGCCAGTATTCACCCCTGACTTCCCCAGTCTCGGCTGAAGCCGATGCCACCTTCAGCAGCTGCCCGCCCCGACCTCGCGACCCGGCTTCGCCAGTCCCAGCGTGCCCTTCGGACGCGCCTGGCCCGTCCCGACGTGCAACTCGCGCTCATGCGCTCCGCCCACGAAACCCTCGACCCGGAGGAAATCGGGGAGATCATCGTCACGAGCGCTGCGCAGTGGCTGAAGACGCCGGCCCTGGCGGTGTACGCCGTGGACATGGACGGCCAGGTGGGGCTCATGGCCTCGCGCGGCATGTCGGCCGGTCTGTCGGCCTCGGCGGCGAGCGTCAGCCGCTGGGTCCTCTCGCACGGCCGCGAGTTCGCGAGCCCGGACCTGCGGCGTGACCTGCGCATCCGGGGCGGTGCGGGCGCGGCCTTCGCCGTGCCCCTGCGCTGCCGCGGCCGGGTGGTGGCGGCGCTGGTCGCGGTGGAACGGGCCGTGGCGAAGACGGAGCCCCGGCTGGCACCCGCCGCGGGCGATGCCCTGGCTGACGTCCTCGAGGGCCCCGCCCTCGCGCTCGACAACGCCCTCGCGATTCGCCGGGCCGAAGCCCTCTCGGTGACCGACGACCTCACGCAGCTGTACAACTCGCGGTATCTGAACCAGGTGCTGCGTCGCGAGTCCAAGCGCGCCTCGCGCAGCGGCCGCTCCCTGTCGCTGCTGTTCATCGACCTCGACGGCTTCAAGCGCGTCAACGACTCCTACGGGCACCTGGCGGGCAGCAGGGCCCTGGTGGAGGCGGCCGGCGTGATCCGCGGATCGGCCCGTGAGACGGACGTCGCCGCCCGGTTCGGCGGCGACGAATTCGCGATCGTCCTGCCGGAAACCGGGTCGGAAGGCGCGCTCGGCGTCGCCAATCGCGTGCGGGACCGCGTCCGGGACTACGTCTTCCTCGCCGGGGACGGCCTCGATGTCCGTCTGACCGTCTCTGTCGGCGTCGCCACGCTGCCGGATGCGGCCAGTTCGGCCGAAGAACTGGTACGCGCGGCCGACGTCGCCATGTATCGTGTAAAGGAAACGGGGAAGGACGGCGTGGCCGTCGCCAACCCGTAGCCGCGCCCGCCGCCGCTGGGCGCGGCACCGCCGTCAGGAGTTTCGCCTTTGGCACTTGGGTCCCTGTTCTCCGCGTTCTCGACCGATCTCGCGATCGATCTGGGTACCGCCAACACGTGCGTGTACGCCAAGGGGAAGGGCATCGTCGTCAACGAGCCGTCCATCGTCGCGGTCAACAAGCTGAACGGCCGCGTCGAGGCCGTCGGCCGCGAGGCGAAGGAGATGCTCGGCCGCACGCCGGGCAACATCGTCGCCATCAAGCCGATGAAGGACGGCGTCATCGCCGACTTCGACGTCACCGAGAAGATGCTGACCTACTTCATCAAGAAGGCGCACAACGGGACCGTCTGGGTGCGCCCCCGCATCGTCATCGGCGTGCCGTCCGAGATCACGCAGGTGGAGAAGCGCGCGGTGAAGGACAGCGCCTATCGCGCCAAGGCGAGCGAGGTGCACCTCGTCGAGGAGGCGATGGCCGCCGCGATTGGCGCCGGGCTGCCCATCGAGGAGCCCAGCGGGAACATGGTGGTCGACATCGGCGGCGGCACGACCGACATCGCGGTCATCTCCCTGGCCGGCATCGTGTACAGCAAGGCCGTGCGCGTGGCCGGCAACGAGATGGACGAGGCCATCATCCACTACATCAAGAAGGCGTACAACCTCCTCATCGGCGAGCGGACCGCCGAGGCCATCAAGATCGAGATCGGGTCGGCGTTCCCGCTCGAGGAGAGCGCCACGATGGAGATCAAGGGCCGGCACCTGATCGAGGGCGTGCCCAAGACCATCACCATCACGGACGAGGAGATCCGCCTGGCGCTCGCCGAGACCGTGAACGTCATCGTGGACGCCGTGCGCGTCGCGCTCGAGCGGACGCCTCCCGAGCTCTCGGCCGACATCGTGGACCGAGGCATCGTGCTCACCGGCGGCGGCTCGATGCTCCGGAACCTGGACAAGCGGCTGCGCGAGGAGACCGGCCTGCCCGTGACCAACGCCGAGGACCCGCTGTCGTCGGTGGTGCTCGGCGCCGGCAAGATGCTGTCCAATTTCGATCTCCTCCGGAAGATCGCCATCGACTGAGCCGTGGTTCCCGGTCCCTGGTCCCCGGTCCGTGACTCTGCGGCCGAAGGCCGCGCGCCCTGATGACCCCCACCGACATCAGACAGCGTCCGGGACTGCTGCTGGCCGCGGCCGTCTCCCTCCACGTCGTGCTGGTCTCGGTCCAGATCACGACCAGCAGCGGCACGACGCTCTTCCGGACGGTGGTGTTCGGCGGATTCTCCGGTGCGCAGCAGGCCACGGCCCGGGTCGCCGGCGCGGCGAGCGAGGTGTGGAACGGGTACTTCGCGCTCCGGGGCGTCTACCGCGAGAACGAGGTCCTGCGGGAGCGCCTGTCCGCCCTCGAAGTGCAGCTCCAGACCGAACGGGCCCGCGCCGAACGAGCCGACGCCTACCGCAACCTCCTCCAGCTGCGCGCGCGGATTCCCCTGGCCACGGCCGGCGCGGACGTGATCGCCGCGGGGGCCAGTCCGGACTTCCGCACCGTCACCATCGACAAGGGCACCTCCGACGGCGTGGCGGCCGACATGGCCGTCGTGGCGCCGGCCGGCGTGGTCGGCCGGGTCACCCAGCCCGGCACCCGGGCCTCGCTCGTCCAGCTCCTCGTGGACCGCAACGCCGCCGCCGGCGCCCTCATCGAGAGCAGCCGCGTGCAGGGCATCGTCGTGGGAGTGGGGGATGGGACGCTGCGGATGGACTACGCGCCGGCCACCCTGGCCGTGAACGCCGGGGACGTGGTGGTGACGTCGGGCATCGACGGCCTGTACCCGAAGGGCTTCGTGCTGGGCACCGTGACCAGTGTGGCCAAGGGGGACGGCCTGTACCACCGGATCGTCGTCCGCCCGGCCGTGGACTTCTCGCGGCTCGAGGACGTGCTCGTCGTCCTGCAGCGGGACGTGCCTCCGGCTGAGGCGGCCCGGTGAGGGCCCTCGCGGCCCTGGCGGGGCTCGCGGCGGCCGTGCTGGCGCAAACGGCGGTGGCGGGCCTCGTGACCTGGAGGGAGACGGTGGTCGTCGACCTGGTCCTCGTCGTCGTGGTCTATGTCGCCCTCGTGGGCGGGCCGGTGGCCGGACTTCTCGCCGGAACCGTCGGGGGACTGATCCAAGATGCCCTGTCCTCCGGTATTCTCGGCATAGGGGGCCTCGCGAAGACGATCGTGGGGTTTCTGGTGGGCCGGTTCGGCACCCAGTTCGTCGTGGCGGCCGCCCTGCCTCAGATGTTGACGTTCGCGGCGGCGACTGCCGTGCACGCCGTGGTGTACATGGGCCTCTACACGCTGCTCGGATTGCGAAGCTACCCGGATGCGTTGACCGTCGTCGCCGCACAGGCCGTCGGCAACGGCATCGCGGGGGCGGTCGTCTTCCATCTGGGCGAGCGGATTCCGCGGGCGCTCGATCGCCGCCGCGCCTCGCGCGGCATGCGGGTGTCGCGTTGATGCCGGTTCCGGTCCCGGACTAGCCATGCGGTTCGGGTCGCCCGCCGCCGTCGAGGACCGCCGCCGTCTGCAGGGCCGGATTGCCATCCTGCGCGCGGGCGTGGCCGCGGCCTTCACGCTCCTCCTCTGCGGCTTCTGGTACTTCCAGGTGCTGCAGTACGCCAAGTTCCGCGAGATGGCCGAGAACAACCATCAACGGACCCTGCCGCTCCGCGCGCCGCGCGGGGTCATCTTCGACCGCCACGGTGAGGTACTGGTCGAGAACCGCGCCGCCTTCAACATCTCGATCATGCGCGAGCATTCGCGCGATCTGGACCACACGATCCGGCTCCTCTCGGCGGTGACGGGCGTGAGCGAATCCGCGATGCGCGAGACGGTCGATCGGCACCGCCGCGAGCCCGCCTACCAGCCCATCGTGGTCGTGCAGGACGCCACCCTGGCGCAGGTCGCGGCGGTCACGGCCCGCCGGCTGGACTTCGAGCTGCCCGACGTGGTCGTGCAGGAGGTGCCCACCCGCAGTTACCCAGCCGAGGCCCTCGGGGCCCACCTCCTGGGCTATGTCGGCGAGGTCAGCGAGCAGATGGTGGCCGAGGCCGGGATCGCGAGCGGCACCGTGGTCGGCCAGTCGGGGCTGGAGCGCACCTACAACGACATGCTGATGGGCCAGGACGGCGCCCGCCGCGTCGTCGTCAACAGCGTCGGCCGCGAGATCCGCACCCTCGACGAGACGCCCCCGGTCGAGGGCCGCCGCCTCCAGCTCACGCTCGACGCCTCGATGCAGCGGGCGGCCGAGCAGGGGTTCAAGGTCACGGGCTACTGGGGATCCGCGGTGGTGCTCGACCCGCGGTCCGGCGATGTCCTCACGCTGGTGAGCCTGCCCGCCTACGACCCCAACGCGTTCGCCGGCGGCATCGATCGTGAAACGTGGCAGCAGCTCAACACCGACGAGCTGCGCCCGCTCCAGAACCGCGCCATTCAGGGGCGCTACTCGCCGGGATCGACCTTCAAGATCGTCGTGGCGACGGCCGGGCTCGAGGAAGGCGTCATCACGCCCGACTTCAAGGTCTTCTGCGGCGGCGGCGCCACCTTCTACGGCCGCTTTTTCCAGTGCCTGGGCCACCACGGCTGGGTGGACGTCCGCCACGCGCTCGAGAAGTCGTGCAACACCTTCTTCTACACGGTCGGCAACATGCTCGGCGTGGATCGGATTCACGAGTGGTCCGAGCGCCTGGGCCTGGCCTCCAAGTCCGGCGTCGACCTGCCCAACGAGGTCGAGAGCATCATTCCCTCCACGGCGTGGAAGCAACAGCGCACCGGGGAACGCTGGTATCCCGGCGAAACCATCTCGGTGGCCATCGGCCAGGGCCAGGTCTCGGTCACGCCGATGTCGATGGCCGTGATGATGGCGTCGGTGGCGCGCGGGGCCCGGGTGACGCCGCGGCTCGTCAAGGCCACCTCCACCGGCGGTCCGTGGCAGCAGGCGCCGCCGTCGGCGGCCGCGTCGGCCGTCACCCTGAAGGCCGAGACGGTCTCGGCGGTCCATGACGGCCTGTGGATGGCCGTGAACGGCGCGGGCACGGCCGTGCGCGCGAAGATCGCCGGCCGCGACGTGGCCGGCAAGACCGGCACCGCGCAGGTCATCTCGCTGCAGGGACGGCAGCGCGCGCGCGGCAACGGCCGCGACTACCGCGACCACGGGTGGTTCGTGTTCATGGTGCCGGCCGACGATCCAGAACTGGCCGGCGTGATCTTCGCCGAGCATTCCGAGCACGGCTACCTGGCGGCGCCGATCGCCCGCCACATCATCGAGACCTACTACGCGCGGAAGGAAGGGCGTCCCGCGCCCGTCATGCCGCCCGTCCCTGGCACGCCAGGCTTCGCTCCGCCGCCCCCGCCGCCCACGCGCACGGCGGGACCCGGCGACGCCGAGGCTGCGGGCGCCGGACAACGCTGAGCCGTGTTCGAACGCCGACTTTCCACGCACCTGGACGTCTGGCTCCTCGGCGCCGTGGCGCTCATTGCGCTCATCGGCATCGGCATGATCTACAGCGCCACCGGCGGCGCCACGCGTGAGTACTGGACCCAGATCTACGCCCTCGTCCTCGGCGCCGGCGCGCTCGCGGTCTGCCTGGCCGTGGACTACCGGACGCTCATCGACAAGGCGCACTGGATCTACCTGGCGCTCATCGCCGCGCTCCTCGCCGTCCTGGTGTTCGGGGCGGTCCGGGGCGGGTCGCGCCGCTGGCTCGATCTCGGGGTGTTCAACCTCCAGCCGTCGGAATTCGCCAAGGCCGGCCTGGCCCTGATCCTGGCCAAGCTGCTGGGCGACGTCCGCCGCGCGGCGCCGTCGTCGCAGGATCTGTTCCTGGGGGCCGCGCTCACGCTCGTGCCGCTGCTGCTCATCGCGAGGGAGCCGGATCTCGGAACCGCCGTGACCCTCCTGCCCGTCTTCGGCATCGTGGTGTTCGCTGCCGGCCTGCCCGTGCGCTACCTCGGCATCGCGGCCGTGATCGCCCTGGTCCTCGCCCCGGCGGCCTGGGTCTTCGCGCTCGAGGACTACCAGAAGGAGCGGATCATCACGTTCCTCGATCCGGAGCAGGACGCCCGGGGCGCCGGCTACCAGCAGATCCAGGCGCGTATCACGGTCGGTTCGGGCGGCATCACCGGCAAGGGGTTCATGAAGGGCACGCAGGGCCAGCTGCGCTTCCTTCCGGTCGCCCACAACGACTTCATCTTCTCGGTGCTGGCCGAGGAACAGGGCGTGGTCGGCGTCGTCGTGATGCTGGCCCTGTACCTCTTCGTCATCATGCGCGCGCTGGACGCCGCGCGCCTGTCGAAAGACCGGGCGGGCGCGTACCTCGTACTCGGCGTGCTGGCCAGCTTCATCTTCCAGGTGCTCTACAACATCTCGATGTCGGCGGGACTGGCGCCGGTCAAGGGCCTCACGCTGCCGCTCCTGAGCTACGGCGGGTCCTCGATGATCGCCACGCTCGCCGGCTTCGGCCTCATCCTGAACGTCCGGATGCGGCGCTTCACGAATTGAGACGTGCATGACGAAGGAAATGATCATCGCGACCAACGGCCACGAGACCCGCGTGGCCATCCTCGAGGACGATCTGCTCGCGGAGGTGTTCGTCGAGCGCGAGCGCAACCGCGGCGTCGTGGGCAACGTCTACAAGGGCCGAGTCTCCAAGGTGCTCCCGGGCATGCAGTCGGCGTTCGTGGACATCGGTCTCGAACGTGACGGGTTCCTCTACGTGTCCGACGTCGTCAACACGATGGAGGAGTTCGAGCGCCTGAGCGGCGACGACGAGGAGGACGAGGACGACGCGTCGGAGGGCGGCGAGGCGTCGGCCGTCGGCAGCGGCGCGGCGGAAGTCGCGGCGCCCGCCCCGGCACGTGGCCGGGGGCGTGGGCGCGGCGGACGCGACCGCGGCGAGCGCGAGCGCGGGGCCGAGGCCAAGATCGAGGAGCTGGTCAAGGAAGGCCAGGACATCATCGTGCAGGTGGCGAAGGAGCCGCTGGGCACGAAGGGCGCGCGCCTCACGTCCCACGTCACCATGCCGGGCCGCTTCCTGGTCTTCATGCCGACCGTGGATCACGTGGGCGTGTCGCGGAAGATCTCGACCCGCGAGGAGCGCAACCGCCTGCGGGGCATCGTGAAGGAGTTCCGCGACCAGCACAGCTTCGGCGGCGGCGTCATCATCCGCACGGCCGCCGAGGGCAAGCCCAAGGAGGACATCGTCTCGGACCTCCAGTACTTCCATCGCGTCTGGACCGAGATGCGGCAGAAGTCGGAGACGAGCCGCGCGCCGGCCGTCGTGTTCCGCGAAGCCAGCCTCGTGGCGAAGCTCCTGCGCGACCTCCTGACCGACGTCTACACGGCGATCCGCATCGACGACCCCCGCGAGCACCAGCGCATCATCGAGCTGCTCGACCGCATCATGCCGGGCATGTCGTCCCGGGTGAAGCTGCACGACAAGCCGTATCCGATCTTCGAGGAGTACGGCGTCCAGGCGGAGCTCGACAAGGCGCTGAAGAGCAAGGTGTGGCTGAAGTCCGGCGGCTCCATCGTCATCAACCAGACGGAGGCCCTGGTGGCGATCGACGTGAACACGGGGCGCTACGTCGGGAAGAAGACCGCCGGGCGACTCGAGGACACGATCATCAAGACGAACCTCGAGGCCGTGAAGGAGATCGTGCGCCAGATCCGGCTGCGCGACCTGGGCGGCATCATCGTGCTCGACTTCATCGACATGGAGGAGAAGAAGAACCGCCAGAAGGTGTTCCAGGCGGTGGAGCACGAGCTCCGGCGCGACCGGTCGCCGTCGAAGGCCCTCCAGGTGTCGGACTTCGGCCTCGTGATCGTCACGAGGAAGCGCGTGAAGCAGAGCCTGGAGCGCACGCTCACCGAGCCGTGCCCGTACTGCTCCGGCACCGGCACGATCAAGTCGAGTTCCACGGTGTGCTACGAGATCCTGACCGAGGTGAAGAAGGTCGGTCCTGATCTCGACGGCCTGGGCGTGCTGCTCCGCGTGAACCCGGACATCGCCCGCGCCCTCAAGGACGAGGAGCGTGGCGTGCTGCGCGACCTGAAGCAGATGCTCGGGAAGGACGTCATCGTGAAGCCCGACGTCCACCTGCACCACGAGCAGTTCGACGTGATGTCCATCGGGGGCTGACGACCGCCCCGCCGGCGGTGACCGGCGCCGCGGAGGCTACCGGCGAGCGCGGGGCGACGGCCAGCGCACGCGCTCGAAGCCGCGCACGCGCCGGGCCGTGAGGTCGTGGCCCTCGGCGGCCAGGAGGGCCCGCTTCACGCTCAGGTCCGAGTAGCCCCCGAGCGCTCCACCGGCCGCAATCACGCGGTGGTACGGCACGCCCGGGGCGCCGCCGCGGGCCAGCACGTTGCCGGCCGCCCTGGCGGCGCCGGGGCGGCCCGCCATCGCGGCGACGTCGCCGTAGGTGGCGACGCGGCCCGGGGGAATGCGCGCCACGACGGCGAGCACGCGGCGGACGAAGCCGTCAGCGCCCGATGACGACCTTGAACCGCGCGCTCGTCCCGCCAAGGTTGGTCTCGTCGAAGGCCTTCGAGGCGCCGCCTTCCCCGATGGCATTGGCGATCGACGTCCAGGCGACCTCGGCGGCCACGCCGACGAGTCGACCGAACCGGAACTCACCGCCGCCCAGCACGTGGTAGCCGTTGAAGGACTCCGAGACGTCGTCGCCGTCCTGGGCGAAGCCGGCGGTCTCCTCGTACGTGAGGCGGGTGTAGCCGCCGCCCACGTACGGGCGCAGCCGCCGGCCCATCAGCGGCCGCAGGCGCCATCCGATCGTGACGTCGAGCGGCGTCATGGTGACGGTGGTCGGGATGCCCAGCGGGAACACCGTGCCCAGGTTGCCGACGAAGACCCGTTCGCCGTCCTTCTTGAAGCGGCGGGCCCCGATGTCGAGGAAGCCCGGGCCCTCGGTCAGACTGAGGCCGCCGCCGAACTCCGTGCCGCGGGCGCTGCCCAGGACGGCGCCGAAGGTGCTCGACGCCGTGAACCAGTCGACGGCCACCGTCCCGAAGCCCCGGAGCTGAATGCCGGCCGGGTACGCGGGCGTCTGCCGGACCGGCGCCGGGCGTCGCGGCGCCGGTCCGCCCGGCCGCGTCTGGGCGGGTGCGGTCGCGGGTAGCGACAGCAGGATCACGGCGGCTGCGAGGACGACGGTGCGCATGGTCCGCCTCCTCATCGCGCCAGGCCCAGGCCGCGCAGCGTCGCGCGGGGGTTGATGAGGCCGGCGCCGTACTGGTCGTCGGCGCCGGCGGGCCCGCGATCGGTCGCGAACTGCTTCATCGCAGCCTCGATGGCGGCTGGGTTCGTGATGCCCTGCTGGCGGAGCAGCGCCGCGAACCCCGACACGTGCGGCGTCGCCATCGACGTGCCCTGTACGAAGTAGTACTGGAAGACGTCGAAGCGCGGCGCCCGGAACAGCGCCGGCGCCAGCGTGTAGGTGGCGGCCAGATCCTGGTCCACCATCTGCTGGAGGATGCCGCCGTCCCGCAGCGACCCGGCCTCGCGGGAGTCGCCGCCCGGTGCCGCGATCTCGACATACGACCCCGTCGTCGAGTAGAACGCGTGGTTGAGGCCCCGTCCCACGGCCCCGACCGCGACGGCGCCGTCGATCCGCGTGGCGAACTCGGCGATGCGGTTCGGCCGGTTCTGGCCCGCCGCGTCGTTGCCGGCGGCGATGGCGACGAAAGCGCCCCGCGACACGGCATAGCGCACGGCGTCCTCGACCACCGGCGCCGCGCCGCCCGCCTCGCGGCCGATGCTCAGGTTGATGACGTTCGCGCCGTTGTCGGCCGCGTAGCGGATGCCCTGCGCCACGATGTCGTCGGTGCCGCCCACGTCGTTCCCGAACACCACGTCCCAGACGTCCGAGATCACCTTGACCGGCATGATGCGGACGTTGAACGCCATGCCCGCCGCGCCCGCGCCGTTGTTGGTCGCCTGGCCGATCGTGCCGGCGACGTGCGTGCCGTGCCCGTCGAGGTCCAAAGGCAGCTGGTCGTTCCAGATGAAGTCCCGCGGCGCCACGAACCGGCTCGTGTCGCCCAGGTCGGAGGCCGCGGCGAACGGCACGTCGATCTGGCCCAGCGCCGGATAGACGGGCCCATTCGTGTCGAGCCGGAAGGCGCGGCCCGTGTAGCGGACGATCACGTCCTTGAAGGCGACGCCGCTGTCGAGCACGGCCACCACGATGTCGCTGGTCGCGCCGGGGTTGATGTCCCAGGCCCGCTCCATGTCGATGGCGGGGAAGTTCCACTGCAGCGAGTAGAACGTGTCGTTCGGGCGGAACATCGCGTGATTCCGGTAGCGCGGCTGGGCGTAGGCCACGTCCGGCCGCGCCGCCAGCGCGGCGGCCACGTCTTCCGGGTCGGCCGACTCGGGGATGGCCATGAGATCGAAGTCCGCGCCCGCCGGCCGCCGGAAGCCGTGCCCGCCCACCGCCCGCATCGTGTCGGTGCGCGTTGCGGCGTCGTCGGTCCGGAACTTGACGACGACCTCGCCCCGCTCGACGTCGGCGCGGGCCTCGACCGCATCGGCCGGCAGGGCCGCCCTGGTCGCCCGCTCGGCGGGGTCACCGTCCACCTGAAACGGGGCCAGCCCGCGATCGATGGCCGGCAGCGCCGCCTCTCCGAGCACCTGGCGGCGGGCGACGGGATCGGCCGCCTGCCTGCCCGCGGGCGTCGCGATGGTGAACGCCAGCAGGCCGGCGCCCATCAGGCCGGCGCCAGTGCGCCAACGACGGGAGAGCTGTGACATAGGGACGGGACCTCTGGGCGAGGAGGCAGGCAGCCCGATTCTACCGCGGTGCCGCGCCGGGGTCGGCGAGCATCTCGCGACGCACGCGTCCCTCGACGCCGTTGAACGGGAGGCCGACGGCGGCCGCCAGCGTGGGGGCGGCATCGGCCGGTGTGGCGCGGTCCGCGTAGCGGCCGGCCCGGAAGGCCGGGCCGTAGAGGATCAGGGGCACGTGCTGATCGTACCCGTGGGCCGACCCGTGCGTGGTGCCGTCTCCGCCCGCGGCGCTCGCGCCCGGCACGAAGATCCAGTGTTCGGCCGGCACGACCGACAGGTCGCCGCTGCGGTCGGGCACGTGTCCCGCCGCCACGGCGTCCACCACCGGCCTGGGCGTGCCGTCGTCCGCCGAGGGCAGGCTGGTGTTCCAGACGGCCGCCGCCACGCCCGGCAGCGCGCGAAGCGCCTTCAGGGCGGGCGCCATCGTAGCGGCCGAGGCGCGCGCGCGTGTCTCCGGCGTCAGATAGATCTGGGTGTACTCGACGTGCGCGACGTGCGGCCCGGGTCCCAGGGGCGCGAGGGCCCCCTCCACCGCCACTCGAACCGACGCCAGCGGGACCCGACCGGCGTCGAGCCCGGCAGCCCGCGCCGCCTCGGGCACGGCGGCCACGCCGTGGTCGGCCGAGAGCGCCACCGCGTACTTGCCGGGCCCCACCGCCCGGTCGAGCGTGTCCAGCAGGTGCGCCAGGACGGCGTCGAGGCGCGCCAGCGTGTCCTGCACCTCGTGGCTGTCGGGGCCGAACGGGTGGCCGACCAGGTCCGTGGCGGAGAAGCTGACGCCCAGGAAGTCGACGACGCCCCGCTGGCCCAGCTGGAAGTCGCGAATCGCGTCGGCGGCCATGGCGCCGAGTGCCGCGTCGGAGTAGGGGCTCTCCTCGAACCGGATCGGCAGACGCGCGGACGGCAGGCCGTCGAAGGCGTGCGGGAACCTGGCCGTCCAGCCGCGGGGCGGACGCTCGCCGGGGCCGTCGTCGGCACCGGCATAGGCGTCAGCCGGCAACAGGCGCTCCCACGGCGCCAGGTGCCGGGGATCCACCGGCAGGCGCGCCAACGCGGCCGCGGTCTCGCGGCGCGGCCGGCCGAACGCGGTGGAGGTCTGCCAGCCGGCGGCGTCGTGCCAGGTGACGGCCGTCGCGCCCTTGCCGGCCATCATGATGGCGGAGCGCGCCTTGACGGACAGGGTCACCGCCCGCGAGCCCAGCCAGCGCCGGCGCAGCCGCTCCGCCAGCGTGGGCACCTGGAGGGCCGCGGCGCTGTGACCGCGCGACACCCGCTCGGTGCCGTAGGCGATCGTCCGGACCGACGGGTCGGCCGTGCACGACCGCACCGCGCGGGCCTTGCGGTCGTACCACTGGTTCATGATGGCGCCGTGGGTCCTCGGCCAGCTTCCGGTGGCGAGCGTCGCATGCCCCGCGCACGTCACGGTGTTGAGGTACGGATAGAAGGTCTGTTCCTGGACGGCACCGCCGTCCAGGAGGCGGCGGAGCCCGCCGGTCCACCGGCCGCCGTAGCGCGTCAGGTAGTCGGCGCGCATCTGATCCACGACGACCAGCACGAGCAGCGTGGGCCGCGCGGCCTGGGTCCCGGCGGTCGGCGGCCAGCCCGCGGCGAGTGCCAGGACCGCCGCCGTCGACCACACGGTCCAGGCCGTCGGGCGGACGGGCCGAGGCGCGCCGGTCACAGGTAGGTCAGGGGATCGATCCCGAAGTCCTTCGGATCGACCGGGGCCACGATCGACGTCGGCCCGCTCGTCTCGCTGTCGACGTCCCACAGGTTGACGTCGAACGGCCGCGCGAGCCGGGCCCCGGCGGCGTCGATGATGACGCGGACGCGCGGGCGCCGCGGATCGGGCGCGAAGGTCCGGATGACCACGCCCACCTGGCCCGTGTCGAGCCGGACCATGTTGCCCGCCGGGTACAGGCCCATGAGCTGCGAGAAGCGCCGGACCAGGTGCTGGTCGAAGTGCAGGCCGTCGCTCTTCTGGAGCACCGCGAGGATGCGATCCGTGGCGTGGGCGCTCTGATAGGCGCGCTGCGATCGCATGGCGTCGTAGACGTCGGCGATGCTGCAGAGCATCGTGCCGAGGTTCAGCGCGGCGCGCTTCACTCCCATGGGGTAGCCGGACCCGTCGATGCGCAGGTGATGTTCGAAGGCCACCACCGGCGCCAGCGCGGGGATCTCGGGGGTGCGTCGGAGGATCTCGGCGCCGTCCACCACGTGCATGCGCATGATCGAGAACTCGGTGTCCGTGAGCCGATCCGGCTTCTGGAGGATCTCGAGCGGCGTGCGGACCTTCCCGATGTCGTGCATGAGGGCGGCCAGGCCGAACTCGCGGAGCAGCGTGCCGTCGATGCCGAGGCTGCGCGCCTGCGCCATGACCAGGATGGACACGTTCACCATGTGCGTGAACGTGTAGTTGTCGTAGTCCTTGAGCGCCGTGAGCGCCATGAGCGCCGTGCGGTTCTGGGCCACCGCCTGCGCCAGGGAGTCCACCAGCTGCTTGGCCTGCGTCGGATCTGGCATGCCCTCGCGCTGGGTCATCTCCCACAGCGCGCCCGCAATCGACACGCCGTCGGTGTAGAGCCGGCGGATCGTCGCGACGTCCGCCGCTGAGGCATCCACGCGATCGTCGAGTGTCAGGCGGCCCACGCGGATCCGGGTGAGGCCGTTCAGGACGGCCAGCGGATCCGGGACCTGGCCGGCCTGCGTCACGGCCGCCCGTTCGGGATGCGCGAGCGTCTCGACGAGGACGGCCAGCTCCTCGGGCGCCACGCCGCGATCGAACGAGATGCGCTCCACGCCGACCTGGCGCACCCGGCGCAGCAGCTCGGTGAACGCCTCGCCGGCATGGACCAGCGGGATCTCGCCGACCACGACCTCGTTGTCGATGAAGCCGACCGCGAGCGTCGGCTCGTCGACCAGCATCTGGCCGGCGGACTCGGCCAGGGCCTTGAGCGCCCGTCCGGCCAGCGGGTGGTTGGGGGCGTAGAGCTGACTGGCGCGCACCGCCGCCGTCAGCCGCCGTACGAACTCATCCGCCTGCCGAAGCTGGCGTGCCGCGTCACTCACGGGCCTCTCCTTCGGACGGGGGATCGGCAGCCGTTTCCGCCGGTCCGACAACCTCGCCGGCCCGTGCGTCCGCCGCCGGCCGCTGCCGGCCGGCGAGCGTGGCCAGCGCCGCTCGGGCCGCGCTCTTGGCTCCGTAGCCCCCGGACGACGCCAGGGTCTCCAGGATGTCCGCGGCCTCGGGCGTGCCGATGGCGCGCAGGGCCTTCACCGCGGCGGTCCGCAGCCGCTTGGTGCGGAAGGGATTCCACCACTCGCCGGCGTTCGCCGCGGTCCTGAGGGCGCCGAGCGACGCCTCGTCCGACATCCGCAGGGCCCCCAGCGCGTCGATGGCGCCGGCGTAGACCTTCTCGAAGCGCCCGCCCCACTGGCCGTGCCGGATGATGTAGGCGAAGAGGGGGGCGGCGCGATCGTCGCGAAGGGTCGTGAGCGAACTCGTGATCATCTCGCGGGTGCGCTCGGACCCGGAGGTCAGCGCCTCGCGGAGGCGCTCGAACCCCTCGTCGGTGCCCATCTGGACGATGGCGCGCAGGGCATCGCGCTGCACCTGGACCTCCTCGTCGTCCAGGAGCTTCATGAGGAGTGTGAGCGAGTCGCTGCCGCCGATCGCCCGGACCAGCTCGATGGCCGTGCGGCGGACGGCCGGGTTGGGCGACCCGCAGAGCTCGACGACCCGCGGGCGGGCGGCCGAACCGAACGAGATCAGCACTTCGCGAAGGCGCCGGATCGTGCGGGCGCCGTCCTCGACGAGCAGGGCGTCGACCAGGCGGCCGACGATCGACTTGCCCAGCGAGAGGCAGAAGCGGGTCACGCGCGGCATGTCGCCGTCTTCCGCCTGGCGGACGTAGAGCAGGACGTGTGTCACGACCTCGCCGGCCGCGAGCCTGGCCACGCCCGTCCGGGCGGCTTCGGCGAACGGCGAGGCCTCGTCGCGCGCGACCCGGAGCAACGTGTCGACGAGCTCCTGCGCCGGCGGGAGGTCACCCACGAGCACGAGCTGTTCGACGCGGCTCACGGCCAGGCCGAGCACCTTGCGCCACTCGTCGGGGCGGGTCTCGACGGTGAGGAGGTCGGCCAGGACGATCTGATCGAGCCGCCGCACCTGCTCGTCCGACACCGTGGCCATCCAGGCCGCGACGCGCTCGGGCGGGTCGTCGCCGATGCGGTCCATCTCGACCGCGATGGCCCTGGACTGACTGAGCTCACGGGCGTAGTCCTCCGAGACGTACTTCGCGTCGGTGTACGAGGACAGGATGTCGGCCGCATCGCGCCACAGGTCGCTGAACTGCGGCTCCCGGCCGAGCGGGCCCGCCGCGGCCACTTCGGCGGCGGCGTCGAGCACCCGGTCGCGCTGCGTCGGGTCCGGCACCAGGGCCTGGAAGGCCTGGGCCAGCCGCGCCGTGGCCTGGCGGTCGCGCGCCACGGACTGGGCCACGAACTTCGCGACGAGCGACTCGTCCACCCGCTCGCGAAGCTCGCCCGCCAGGTCGATGCCCTCGGGGCGCCCGTCGGCGTCGACCGGCCGCGGCTCGTTCAGGAGGCCGTGGACCATCTCCGCCGACATCCGCGGCAGCGACGCGGCGACGTTGCGCAGCAGGCGATCGAGCTGGCCGGGGTCGGACCGGGAGACGAAGGCCGCCAGCGCCTGCAGCAGCTTTGCGAGCTGCGCCTTCTGGGTGCTGAGCCACGACTCGCCGGACCGCTCGACGATGCCGTCGATGAAGGCGGCGAGGCGCTGCTGGTCGGCGACGATCTCGACCAGCGCCTGCAGCATCGAGTCGTCCAGGTCCGCCTGCTCCCCCTGGAGATAGGCCGAGAGGATCCGATCCCAGTCCGAGTCCTCCGAGCCGGTCCGCTCCCGCAGCACTTCGGCGTAGTCGATCTCGCGAACCTCGAGCGGCCCTCCGCCGGCCGACTCCCAGGCCCGCGTGATCCCGCCTTCGTCGCGGATCTCGGCCGGGGACTGCGCGACCAGCACCAGGAAGGCGTGCCAGCCCGGCGCCTCGAGCGGCGCCACCAGGTGCAGTTCGCCGACGCTGTGCGCATGGAGCATCGCCGCGAGCTCGGAGACGGCCTGGTCCGGGCGGGCCAGGGCCCGGCCGCCGACCTGCAGCGTGTCTGGCATCACCGTCACGACGAACGGGCCGTCGGCCACGGCCTTGGCGCCGGCCGCCGTGATCCGGGCCAGCGCGTCCTGGATGGCCGGGTGCGTGGCGGGGTACATGGACACGACCCGCGCGGCCGCTTTGCAGGCGCGCGCGAGATCGAGCAGCTTGCTCGTCGTGTCGGCCGACAGCGGCTCGGTCGCGTGAGACATGTACGCCGGAGGCAGGCCGAAGCGGGGGCGGCCGACCAGCGACGATTATAGAGGACCGGCTGGTATACTTCGCCCCGATTCCATGCGCGCGGTCGACATCATCCGCGCCAAGCGGGACGGCGAGGCGCTCGAACCGGCCGCCATCGCCGCCTTCGTCGCCGGCGTGCTCGACGGGTCATGGGCCGACTACCAGACGGCGGCGTTCCTCATGGCCGTCGTGTGGCGGGGGATGACGGCCGGCGAGACGGCCGCGCTCACCGACGCCATGCTCCGGTCCGGCCGCCGCGTCGACCTGAGCGGCCTCCCCGGGCCCAAGGTCGGCAAGCACAGCACGGGCGGCGTGGGCGACAAGGTATCCCTGGTGCTGGCGCCCCTCGTGGCGGCCTGCGGTGTCGTGATGCCCAAGATGTCCGGGCGCGGGCTCGGCCACACGGGCGGCACGCTGGACAAGCTGGAGGCGATTCCAGGGTTCCGCGTGGGCCTCGACGTGGAAGCGTTCGTCCGCGTGCTGGGGGACGTCGGCTGCGCCATCATCGGGCAGACCGCCGATGTGGCCCCGGCCGACCGGGCGCTGTACGCGCTCCGCGACGTCACGGCCACCGTGGAAAGCGTGCCCCTCATCACGGCCTCGATCATGAGCAAGAAGCTCGCGGAGGGCAGCGGCGCGCTGGTCCTGGACGTCAAGTGCGGGCGCGGGGCCTTCATGAAGACCCTGCCCGAGGCCCTGACTCTGGCCCGATCGCTCGTCGTGACGGGGCGCGCGCACGGCGTGCCGACCGAGGCCCTGATCACGGCCATGGAGCGGCCGCTCGGGCGTGCCGTCGGAAACGCACTGGAGGTCCGCGAGTGCCTGGACGCGCTCGACGGACGGGGACCGGCCGACCTGTGGACGGTGGTGCGGGCCATCGGGGTGAGGGTGCTCCGGCTGGCGGGCCGCGCCCACACCGACGCCGAGGCCGGCGAGGCGCTCGACGCCGCGGTGGCGTCGGGGGCCGCGCGGCGCAAGCTGCGGGACATGGTGGCGGCCCAGGGCGGCGACGTCGCCGTCATCGACGACCCGTCCGGGCTGCCCGTTGCCCCCCTTGTGGAGACGGTGGACGCGACGGCCGCCGGCGTCGTCGCCGGCATCGACGCGCTCGCGATCGGCCGGGCCGCCGCCGTGCTCGGCGCCGGCCGCCGCCGTGCCGGCGACACGGTGGATCACGCGGCCGGGGTGCGCCTGCTGGTCACGCCGGGTGATCCCGTCCAGCCCGGTGACGGCCTGCTCGAACTGCACGGGCGGGCCCCCGGGGCGATGGGCGACGCGCGACGGGCGGTCGCCGGGGCCCTCACGTTCGGCACCGCGCGCGCGGATACCCCACTCATCCACGCCTGGGTCACCTCCGACGGAGACGTACGCCACCCATGACCACCGCCACGTCCGATCGTTCCCTGAAGCTCGTCGCGGCCGGCGTCGCGGTCGCCGCGCCGCTCCTGGCCTGGCTCGCGGCCGGCGTCATCGGGCCCCGGGGCCAGGCCGCGGCCGGCGCCGTCGCGTTCGTCGCCGTCTGTGCGCTGGCGTCCACCGACCTGCGGGCCGTGAACTGGCGGACCGTGGGGTGGGGCGTGGCGATGCAGCTGGTCCTGGCCTTCCTGATCCTCAAGTTCGAGGTCGGCGGTGTCCGTCCCGGCTATGCGTTCTTCGCCGCCGTGGCCGACGTCGTCAAGCGGTTCCTCGAGTTCACGAACGCCGGATCGCTCTTCGTCTTCGGACCCCTGGCCGACGGCGCGGCGATGGGGAAGGTCTTCGGGCCGGCCAACGGCTTCGTCTTCGCGTTCGCCGCGCTGCCGACGATCATCTTCATCTCGTCGTTCTTCACGGTGCTGTACTACTTCGGCGTGCTGCAGGTCATCGTGTGGCTCATGGCGCGCGTGATGATGTACGCGATGCGAACGAGCGGCGCCGAGACGCTCGCGGCGGCCGCCAACGTGTTCATGGGGCAGACCGAGGCCCCCATCATCGTCAAGCCCTACGTGCCCGGCATGACGCGGTCGGAACTGCTCGCCATGATGGTGGGGGGCATGGCCACGATCTCGGGCGGCGTGATGGCCGTCTACATCGGCCTCGGCGCCGATCCGATCGCCATCCTGACCACCAGCGTCATGGCCGCGCCCTGCGGCCTCTACCTGTCCAAGCTGCTCCTGCCCGAGACCGAGCGTCCCTCCACCGGGGGGCGCATCTCCTTGACGGTGGAGCGCCATCACGTCAACGTCGTCGATGCGCTGGCGTCGGGCGCCTCGGACGGGCTCACCCTGGCCCTCAACGTGGCCGCCATGCTCATCGCGTTCCTGGCGTTCATCGCCCTTCTGGACGCCCTGCTCGGATGGGCCTGGACCGGCATGACGCTGGGACGCGTCTTCTCGACGCTCTTCGCCCCGGTCGCGTTCCTCATGGGCGTCCCGCCCGGCGACGTCGCGCCTCTGGCCGACCTCCTGGGCACGAAGCTGGTTGCCAACGAGTTCGTGGCGTTCGTCAAGCTCACCACCGAGTACAAGGCCGTGCTCAGCGATCGCGGCTACGTCCTCGCCACCTACGCCCTGACGGGCTTCGCCAATCTCGGGTCCATCGGCATCCAGCTGGGCGGCATCGGCGGCATGGCTCCGACCCGGCGGGGCGATCTGGCGCGCCTCGGCGGCCGCGCGCTCCTCGCGGGGTTCCTGGCGACGCTGGTGAACGCGTGCGTCGCGTCGATGCTGCTCTGAGCGCCTGAAAGGGAGGAGTGCCCGTGTCCGATTACACCGACCGCATCGCCGAGGCCGCGGCGTATCTCCGGAGCCGTGGCGTGGCCGGCGGCGACGTGGCCGTGGTGCTCGGCTCCGGGCTGGGCGCGTTCGCGGAGTCGTTGCCCGACGCCATCCGCGTGGCCTATGCCGACATCCCGCACTGGCCGGCGGCGAAGGTGGTCGGGCATGCCGGCGTCCTGGCCGCGGGCCGCGTCGGGGGCCGACGCGTCCTGGCCCTGGCCGGGCGGGCCCATTTCTACGAAGGGCATCCGCTGACCGACGTCACCTTCGCCATGCGGGTGGTCGGCGCGCTCGGGGTCCCTCGCGTGCTGCTGACCAACGCCGCCGGTGGGATCAACACGCGCTTCGCCACCGGCGCCCTCATGCTGATCGACGACCACATCAACCTGCTCGGCAGCAACCCGCTGGTGGGGCCCTTCGACCCGGCGCTCGGCGCCCGGTTTCCCGACATGACCGAGGTGTACTCACGCCGGCTCCGCGCTCTGGCGACGGAGGTGGCCGCGGCCGCCGGGATCCCCGTCGAGCACGGCATCTACGTGGCCGTGCACGGTCCCAGCTACGAGACGCCGGCCGAGATCAGGGCCTTCCGCGTCCTGGGCGCCGACGCCGTCGGCATGTCCACGGTGCCCGAAGCCATCGTCGCCCGCCAGCAGGGGATGGAGGTGCTGGGCATCTCCTGCATCTCGAATCCGGCGGCCGGTGTCGTGGACGCGCCGCTCCACCACGACGATGTCGTGGCGGTCACGACGCGGGTCCGCGGCCAGTTCATCCAGCTTCTCGAGGGCGTCATTGGCCGGCTCTGATCCGCTCGTGGACGCGGCGCGCGAGGCGCGCGGCCGGGCGCGGGCCCCGTACTCGGGCTTCAGGGTCGGCGCCGCACTCGAATGCGCCGACGGCACGGTCGTGACCGGCTGCAACATCGAGAACGCCAGCTATGGCCTGACGCTGTGCGCGGAGCGGGTGGCGCTCGTCAAGGCGCTGTCGGAGGGGCACGAGGCCTTCAGGCGCCTGGCGGTGGTGGCCGACACCGACGCGCCGACGCCCCCGTGCGGCCCCTGCCGGCAGCTGGTCTGGGAGTACGCCGGCGACATCGAGGTCGTCCTCGCGAATCTCGAGCGCGAGACCGCCAGGTACCGCCTCGCGGACCTCCTGCCCGTGCCCTTCGACAGCCGCTCCCTGGGCGGATCTGGCGCCGGCCGCGGCGCCTGAGCCGCCCGCGGCGTATCGACAGCCGCGGCGGGGCCCTGCGGTCGCCGTGCGGCGCGTTGGCCAGGCCGCGGCGTCCCCACTAAGATCAGGCGCATGCTTCCGACCATCGCCTGGGACGGCGACGAGATCGTGATGATCGACCAGCGCAAGCTGCCTGGGCGCGAGGTCTACGTGCGGTGCAAGAGCGGGGCGGACGTCGCCCGCGCCATCACCACGATGGTGATTCGCGGGGCGCCCGCGATCGGCGTGGCGGCGGCCATGGGGCTGGCGCTCGGAGCCACACGGACCAAGGCGACGGGCACGCGGCAGTTCGCGGTCGACTTCCAGCGCCTGGCCGACACGCTCGCTGCCACTCGGCCGACCGCCGTCAACCTGTTCTGGGCCATCGAGCGCATGAAGCAGTCGCTGGCGGCCGGCGTGAGCGCGGGGGAGGGGGTGCCCGAGCTGACCGCCCGCCTCCGGCGGGAGGCCGATCGGATCCACGACGACGACGTCGAGAGCTGCAGGGCCATCGGCCGGCACGGCGCGGACCTGGTCCCGGACGGCGCCAGGGTCCTCACCCACTGCAACGCCGGCGCGCTGGCGACCGCGGGATACGGCACCGCCCTCGGGGTGATCCGCGGGGCCGTCGAGGCCGGGCGGACGGTGTCGGTGCTGGCCGACGAGACCCGCCCCTTCCTCCAGGGTGCCCGGCTCACCGCCTGGGAGCTGGTCCACGACGGGATCGCCACCACGGTCATCACCGACAACATGGCCGCCGCGATGATGGCGGGTGGTGCCGTGGACCTGGTGGTGGTGGGCGCCGATCGCATCGCCGCCAACGGCGACACGGCCAACAAAATCGGCACGTACGGGCTGGCCGTCCTGGCCCACGCGCACGGTCTGCCCTTCTACGTCGCCGCGCCCTGGTCCACCATCGATCTCGGCACGCCCACGGGCGCTGGCATTCCGATCGAGGAGCGTTCCGCCCGCGAGGTCACCCACATGGCCGGCACGCAGGTGACGCCGGACGGGGCCGGCGTGCGGAACCCGGCGTTCGACGTGACGCCCGCGCGCTATGTGACGGCCATCGTGACCGAGCGCGGCGTGCTCCGGCCGCCGTTCCAGGCGAGTCTCGCCGCGTCATGCTGATGCTCGGCATCGAAACGTCGTGCGACGAGACCGCGGCCGCGGTCGTGTCGGGCGACCCGGCGGGAGGCGACTGGCAGATCCACTCGAACGTCGTCGCATCGCAGGTGGCCATCCACCGTGAGTGGGGTGGGGTCGTCCCGGAACTGGCCTCCCGGCAGCACGTCCGCGACGTCCGCCCCGTCGTCGAGCGCGCCCTCGCGGACGCCGGCGTCGATTGGGCCGACCTGGGCGCGATGGCCGTGACGATCGGTCCGGGGCTCGTCGGGTCGCTCCTCGTCGGCGTGAGCTTCGCCAAGGCGGCCGCCTGGGCCCGGGGCCTGCCGCTCGTCGGCGTGAACCACATCGCGGGCCACGTCGAGTCCCTGTGGCTGGCCCACGGCACGCTGCCGGTGCCGGCCGTGGTCCTCGTCGTGTCGGGCGGGCACACGAGCCTCTATCACGTCCCAGACGCCGGGACCTATCGGCTCCTGGGACGCACACGCGACGACGCCGCCGGCGAGGCGTACGACAAGGTCGCCAAGCTGCTCGGCCTGGGGTATCCGGGCGGTCCCGTCATCGACCGCCTGGCCGCCACGGGACGGGACGACGCCGTCGAACTGCCGTTCACGCGGCTCACGCACCCGGACCGCAACGCGCCCGAGCGGGACGCGGCGCTCGACTTCAGCTTCAGCGGCGTGAAGACGGCCGTGCTCCGCCACGTCCGCGCCCGCCAGGCCGCGCTGGGCTGCGGCACCCTGCCGGACGCCGAGGTCGCCGACATCTGCGCCAGTTTCCAGCGCGTCGTCGTCCGGACGCTGGTCGCGCGCACCTTCGATGCCGCGCGCGCCGTTGGCGCCCGGGCCGTCGGGTTCGCGGGGGGCGTGTCGGCCAACCACCGGCTTCGCGCCGACGCCGAGACGCGCGGCGGGGCGCGCGATCTGCCGGTCTTCGTTCCGCCGCTGACGTTGGCGACCGACAACGCCGCCATGATCGCGGCCGCCGGCCTGCGCCGGTTCCACGCCGGCGACCGGGCCACCGACCGGCTGAACGCCGTGCCGGCCCTCGTGCTCGGCTGATGGCTCGCGAGTATCCGAGCGCTCCGGTCGCCGCCGTCGGCGCCGTGGTGATCGACGGCGAGGCCGTGCTCCTGGTCCGACGGGCCCTTCCCCCGCGGCAGGGTGAGTGGTCGCTGCCGGGCGGACGCCTCGAACTCGGCGAGTCGATGACGGACGGCGTCCGAAGAGAGGTGCGGGAAGAAACCGGCATCGAGGTGGAGGTGGGCGACGTCGTGGAGGTGTTCGACCGGATCCATCGCGACGCGTCCGGCGGTATTCGCTATCACTTCGTCATCGTGGACTTCCTGTGCCGCCCCGTCGGCGGCACGCTGGCGGCCGGCGACGACGCCGCCGACGCGCGCTGGGTCCCGCGCGCGGAGGTGGCGGGGCTCGGCGTCAACGCCTACGCCGTGTCCGTCATCGAGCGAGGTTTTCGGGCCCGCGCCGGGGCCGAAGGCGGGTAGGATGTCGGCCATGGGACTGGACCGCGCCGCCGCGTGGGGGCTGCTCACCGAATGGACCGCCAGCGAGAGCCTGCGCAAGCATGCGCTCGCCGTCGAGGCCGCCGTGCGCGGCTATGCGAGGCTCGCCGGCGCGGACGAAGACGACTGGGGCGTCGTCGCCCTGCTGCACGACTTCGACTACGAGCGGTATCCCACCCTGGGCGAACATCCGAACAAGGGCTGCGAGCACCTCCGATCGCTCGGGTATCCCGACTGGGTGATGCGCGCCATCCAATCGCACGCCTGGGAGATCACGGGCGTCGAGCCCGAGTCGCCGCTGGAGCGGGCGCTCGTGGCCTGCGACGAGATGGCCGGCTTCGTCACGGCCGCGGCGCTCGTGCGCCCGAGCAAGAGCGTGCTCGACCTGGAGGCCTCCTCCGTGGTCAAGCGGATGAAGGACAAGGCCTTCGCCCGCGCCGTCCCTCGGGAGCACCTGAAGCGCGGGGCCGAGCTGATGGGCCTGCCCCTCGACGTCCACGTGACCAACGTGATCACCTTCATGCGTGCCGAGGCGGACGCCCTCGGCCTGCGAGGCACGCTGTAGTGCGCCGCCCGAGGGCGAACGTGCCGCGGCAGTCCCTCGTATCTATCAGCGGATGACCGGGCCCGCCACCCCCGCCGACGGCGCCGCCGCGCAGGACGCCGCTGGCGTCGTCTCCCTGCGTGGCGTGAGCGTCACCTACGGCCGGCAGGCCGCCCTCCGGGACGTCACGGCCGAGTTCCCGGGTGGCGCGGTCGGGCTCCTCGGGCCGAACGGCGCCGGCAAGAGCACGATGCTGAAGGCCCTGCTCGGCTTCGTGATTCCGACCCACGGGCAGATGCGCGTCCTCGGGCTCGATGTCGCCACCTCCGCCCTCGAGATCCGGGCCAAGCTGGGCTACATGCCGGAGAGCGACGCCCACATTCCGGGGATGTCCGCCGTGGCGTTCGTGGCCTACTGCGGCCAGCTGGCCGGCCTCCCTCCCGCCGACGCGATGCAGCGGGCGCACGAGGTGCTGTACTACGTCGGGCTCGGCGAGGCACGTTATCGCCACGTGGAGACCTACTCCACGGGCATGAAGCAGCGCATCAAACTGGCCCAGGCGCTCGTACACGATCCGGATCTGCTGTTCCTCGACGAGCCCACCAACGGCATGGACCCCAAGGGCCGCGACGAGATGCTGGAGCTCATCCGGGACCTGGCACGCAACAAAGGCGTCAACCTCATCGTGTCGTCGCACCTCCTGCCGGACATCGAGTTCACGTGCGACCACGTCGTCGTCATGGACAAGGGGGCCGTCGCCACCGCCGGCGCCCTCGACGCCGTCCGGGGGCCGAAGGGGAGGGTCTTCGAGGTGCGCGTCAAGGAGGACACCGAGCGCCTCGTGGCCGTGCTGACCGGCGCAGGGTTCGAGTGCCACGGGACCGACGAGGACGTGATGCGCGTCTTCGTCCCCGGCGAAGCCGCCGCCGACCAGATCTTCCGGCTCGCGGCCGCCAACGGACTGCAGGTCCGGCACCTGCGCCAGAGCGTCCCCACGCTCGAGGACGCGTTCGCGCGTGCGGTGGGAGCGGACTGACGTGCCCATCCACGATCAGGGCTACCAGCGGTACAGCGGATCACGCGCCAGAACGGGCGCGGCGTGGCAGGTGATCTCGGGCGCGGGCATCCGCACCGTCCTCAGGCAGCGGAAGTTCCTCGGGCTCATGCTGGTGGCGTGGGCGCCGTTCGTCGTCAGGACGGTCCAGGCATACGCGGCCGCGAACATCCCGCAGGCCTCGCTCCTCGCCCTGAAGCCGGAGACGTTCCGCGAGTTCCTCGAGACCCAGAGCGTGTTCGTCTTCTTCATCACGATCTTCGTCGGCGCCGGGCTCATCGCGTCCGACCGCCGCGCCAACGCGCTGCAGCTCTACCTCGCCAAGCCCCTGACCCGATGGGAATACATCGCGGGGAAGGCTGCCGTGCTCTTCACGCTCCTCGTCGCGGTCACGTTCCTGCCCGCCATCCTCCTGCTGCTGGTCCAGATCGGGTTCGCCGGCAGCTTCACGTTCCTGACGTCGAACGTGTACCTGGTGCCGGCGATCACGCTGTACTCGCTCGCCGAGGTCCTGCTGGCGACGTCGACCATGCTGGCGCTCTCGTCGCTGTCGAAGAGCGGGCGGTTCGTGGCGGTCATGTACGCCGGCCTCATCTTCTTCACGTCCGCGCTCTTCCAGGCGATTCGGGGCATCACCGGGACCTCCGCCTTCGCGTGGATGTCCCCGAACGACGCGCTGAAGGTGGTCGGCGACGCCATTTTCCGGCTGCCGCTGCGCTACGACCTGCCCCTCTGGGCCGCCGTCCTCGTGATCCTCGCGCTCATCGGCGCCTCGGGCCTGGTGCTGGAGCGTCGGGTGCGCGCGGTGGAGATCGTGAGCTGATGGAGCCCGCAGCCGCTGCCGCTCCGGCGCCGATCGTGCGCGCCGAGCACCTGTCGAAATGGTATGGACAGGTGAGCGGCCTGAACGACGTCACCGTGTCGATCCCGCCTGGCGTGACCGGGCTGCTCGGTCCGAACGGCGCCGGCAAGTCCACGTTCATGAAGCTCATGACGGGGCAGCTCAAGCCGAGCCAGGGAACCATCCAGGTCCTGGGCCGCTCCCTGTGGGACGAGCCCCATGCCTTTTCGCAGGTCGGGTTCTGCCCGGAGCAGGACGCCTTCTACGACCGGATGACCGGTCTCGAATGGGTGACCGCGCTGGTCCGCTTGAACGGGCTGTCCGACGCCGAGGCGGCCGCCGCCGCCCGACGTGCCATCGACTTCGTGGACCTGACCGACGCGGCCGACAAGAAGATCGGCGCCTACAGCAAGGGCATGCGGCAGCGCATCAAGCTCGCGCAGGCGCTGGTGCACGATCCCGAGATCCTGATTCTCGACGAACCGCTGAGCGGCATGGATCCGCTGCAGCGGCGCAAGACGATCCGGCTCGTGAAGGACTGGGCGCGGCGAGGCCGGCACGTCATCGTCTCGAGCCACATCCTCCACGAGATCGAGGCGATGACCTCGAACATCCTGCTCATCACGAACGGACGCATCCTGGCCGAGGGCAACGTCCACCAGATCCGCGAGCTGATCGACACGCATCCCCACACCGTGCACATCCGCGCCGAGTCGCCGCGGACCCTCGCGGCGAGGCTCATCGGCGACGACGGCGTGGCGAAGATGACCTTCGAACCAGGGGCGCTCGTCGTCGAGACGCGGCAGCCGGACGTCTTCTACCAGCGGATCACGGAGCTGGCGGCCTCGGGCGAGGCCGGCGCCATCGCCGAGGTGACCTCCCCGGACGACAACCTGCAGGCGGTCTTCACCTACCTGGTGCGGCAGTGAGCGACACACCGGTCCGCCCAGTTCCTCTGTCGACGACCGCCGCGGCGCGCCGCGTCTTCGACCTGTCGTTCGGCGAGATGCTGTGGTCGAGACGGACGATCTTCATGGCGCTCGTGGTCGGAGGGCCCGTCGTCCTGGGGCTGATCTTCCGCATCTTCGAATCCCTCGGCGTGCCGGCCCTGCGGGTGAACGGCACCCGGGTGATGGGCGCCAGCGCGTTCGGCGGGATGGTGTGGGTGCTGTACGTCCGTTTCATCGTGCCGGTGCTCGGATTGTTCTATGGCACCGCCCTGATGGCCGACGAGGTCGAGGACCGGACGATCACCTACCTCTTCACCCGGCCGATCCCTCGAGGCGCGGTCCTCCTCGGCAAATACCTGGCCTACCTGGCCTGCACGTCGCTCGTCGTGCTGCCTTCGGTGATGCTCACCTACTTCCTGCTCGTCCCCCTTGGTCAGGTGGCGGCGAGCTTTCGGTCGCTGGTCCTGGACCTGGGGATCCTGGCGGTCGGCCTGGCCACCTACGGGGCCGTGTTCGCCCTGGTCGGGGCGCGGTTCAAGAGGCCCCTCGTGTCCGGGCTCCTCTTCGCCTTCGGGTGGGAACAGTTCGCCCTGGCCCTGCCCGGCTACCTGCGGCAGTTCACGGTGGCCTACCACCTCCAGGCCCTGGTCCCCCATGCGATGCCGGCCGACTCCGCGCTCCAGGCCATCCAGGGCTTCTTCCGGCAGACGACATCGCCCCTGAACGCCCTGGCCTGGCTGGCGCTCCTGCTGGTCGGCGCCCTCTGGCTGGCGATGCGCACCGTGTCACGGCGGGAGTATGTGCTGGAGCAGTAGCCGTCACAGGGCCGGCCGGCGTCCGGAGCCGGGTTCGCCCCCGGCCGCATGGGACGAATGGCCGAACTTAGGCCGGAGGCGGTCCGTATAATCGGGCAAGGGAGACTGCCATGACCGCGAAGACCCGCTACTTCGTGCTCGTCGCCGCTGGAATCCTCACGGCCGGGCTGACCACTGGTCTCGTCGCGTCGTATCTCGGCGCTCCTGTCGCCCTGACCAATCAAGCCGGCCCGGATGACCTGGCGTTCGTGCCGCCGGACGCGGCCGTGGTGGCGTTCGCGAACGTGCAGGAGGTGATGGCCTCCCAGCTGCGCCAGCGGCTGCAGAAGCTCCAGCCCGACGCCCGGGAGCGCGATGACTTCGAGGCCAAGACCGGGGTGAACGTCGAGCGGGACATCGACTCGGTGGTCGCGGCCCTGATGCCCGAGGCTGGCGACCACGACGGCCGCCCCCTCGTCCTCGCCCGCGGCCGGTTCGACGTCGTCCGCATCGAGGGCGTCGCCCGGGGGCACGGCGGCGAGCTCTCCGACTACCAGGGCGTCCGAATCGTGTCGCATGCCGGCGACGGCAAGACCATGTCGCTCGGCTTCCTCGAGCCCGGCGTGGTCGCCGTGGGCAGCCTCGAATCCGTGCGGGCGGCCGTCGACGCGAAGCGGACCGGGCGCAACGTCCTGTCGAACACCGAGATGATGCGGCTCGTGAGCGAGCTGGACCCCAGCAACGCCTGGGCCGTCGGCCGCTTCGACGCGGTTGCCAAGGCGCAGGGGCTGCCGGGCGAGCTCCAGCAGCGTGTCCCGACGCTGTCCTGGTTCTCCGCCGCCGGCCACCTCAACGGGGGCATCACGGGCACGCTGAAGGCCGAGGCCAAGGACGAAGAGTCGGCCCGGAACCTCCGGGACATGCTGCGGGGAATCGTCGCCATGGTGCGCCTGCAGGCCGACGGCAAGCCCGAACTCCGGACGCTGGTGGATTCCCTCCAACTCGGTGGGGAAGGCAAGACGGTGGCGCTCGGATTCTCCGTGCCGGCCGAGACGTTCGACGTGCTGGAAGACATGCACGGCCAGCGTTCCCGCCGCCGCGGCGCCGCCCGCTGACCCGCCCGCGGCGTTCAGCCGCGCTGCTGCTTCAGCGTCGCGATGAACGACGCCAGCGCCGTGGTGACGGCGTCGGACAGCTCCACGAACTCGACGCCCGTGTGGTACGACACCCCGGACGTGCCGACCGTGCTGATGTGCGAGTGCACCACGCGGCCCTTGACCACGATCGAGCGGTCGGCCAGGGTGAGCCTGAAGTCGTGCAGGGAGTTGAGCTGGAGAGGCACGGCGATCTCGATGAGCGCGCCCCCGCCGCTCAACTGGCGGATGGCCATCGAGTGATAGACCTTCACCTCGCCGGACGCAGGGTCACGAAGGTCGAGGCGCTCATGGGCGCGTTTTCTGTCGTCCTGCATCCGACGGGCCGAAACTATAGCATCAGTGTCTGCCCAGCCGGCTTGCGGCCCGCCCGACGGCGCGCCGCTGCGGGGCGACGTCGTCGACGCCGGGCAGCGTCTGTCCTTCCGACTCCGTCGTGTAGGTGAGGACCGGCAGCCCGCGGGTGGCCGGGTCGATCTGCAGCATGCTGAGGAACTGGAACGAGGCGGCGTCTTCGATCTTCAGGCAGACGATCAGGAGGTCGGGCGCGTCGTCGAGGATGCAGCCATACGGCTCCTGGTCGAGACCCACGAACTCCACGTCGTAGGCGCCACCAGGGAGCATCGGCTCGACGCGCGGAAGCACTCCCGGGCCGCCGCCCACCACCATCACCCGAAGCGCGCTCGAGGGCTTGTTGGTCGTTGCCGTCATCACGGTTCCTGTCCAGCCACGTATCAAGAAGCGGGCCAACCCAGGAATCGGCCGCGTGGAGCGAAAATCCAGCCCATTCCACTCAATTGCAGCCGCACCCCGTGCCGCGTCTTGTTCCTGCGACATTTCGCGTCAGGTGGAGTGGCACTCCGCACGTACTCGACCGCCGCCGGGCACCCCTTCGGCGGCGCGGTGACAGCGCCACGCGCCGCGGCCTGTTTGAACGACCGTTTGATATCATCGCTGCCGATGCCCGCACGAGACGTCGTCATCCTCGGCGCCGCCAGGACTCCGATCGGCCGCTACGGCGGCGCCTTCAAGGACGTGCACCCCGCTGAGTTGGGCGCCACGGCGGTCCGGGCAGCGCTCGGCCGGGCGGGCGTCGAGGCTGCGGCTGTGGCCGAGGTGGTGTTCGGCCATGCCCGACAGGCGGGATCGGGCCCCAACCCCGCGCGTCAAGTGGCCGCCAAGGCCGGCCTGTCCGTGGAGGTGCCGGCCGAGACCGTGAACAAGGCCTGCGCGTCGGGCATGCAGGCGCTCGCGTCGGCCGCGCAGCGCATCCAGCTCGGCGAGGCCGATGTGGTCGTGGCGGGCGGCGTCGAGTCCATGAGCCGCATGCCGTACCTGGTGGACGCCATCGACGCTCGGTGGGGCCACAAGATGGGCCACTTCTCATTCGTCGACGCGATGTACCGCGACGGATTCGCCTGCCCGCTGTCGGGCCTCATCATGGGCGAAACCGCGGAAGTGCTCGCCCGCCAGTACGGCATCACCCGCGACGAGAGCGACCGTTTCGCGCTCGCCAGTCAGCAGAAGGCCGAACGGGCCATCGCCGCCGGCCGTTTCACCGAGGAAATTGCGCCCGTCACGGTGACCGGCCGGGGCCAGGCCGTCACGATCTCGGCGGATGAGCACCCGCGGCCCGGCTCGACCCTGGAGAGCCTGGCGAGGCTGCCGCTGACGTTCCCGAAGGTCGACGGATACGAGGGCATCATCACGGCGGGCTCCGCGTCGGGCATCACCGACGGCGCCGCCGCGCTGGTGCTCGCCGCCGCCGAGTGGGCCGAGGCGCACGGCCTGACGCCGCTCGCCCGTATCCGCGGCTGGGCGAGCGCGGGCGTGGATCCGCGCCTCATGGGCATCGGTCCGGTCCCGGCGCTGCGGAAGCTCGAGACCCGCACGGGGCTTCGAGCGGGCGAGGTGGACCTGGTGGAGTTGAACGAGGCGTTCGCCGCGCAGGTGCTGGCGGTGCTTCGGGACGTGCCGATTCCGGACGACCGGTTGAACGTGAACGGTGGGGCGATTGCGCTTGGGCATCCCATCGGCTGCACCGGCGCCCGCATCGTCGTCACGCTGCTGCACGAGATGCGGCGGCGCGGCGCGGGCACCGGCATCGCGACGCTGTGCGTCAGCGGCGGCATGGGCATGGCGATGGGCCTCGAGGCCGCGGCCTGACCGGCCTGGCCGACGAGCGGGAAGGGCGACGGGCGGTTCGATGCGGATAGCGGTCATCCCGGGCGACGGGATCGGGAAGGACGTCACGCCCGAAGCGGCGAAGGTGCTGCGCGCGGTGTCCCAGGCATCCGGTCGCGCCCTGGAGCTCGTCGAACTGCCATGGAGCGCCGACCACTACCTGGCCACGGGCGAGACCATGCCCGCCGACGGGTACCGGATGCTGCGGGACGACTTCGCCGCCATCCTCGTCGGGGCGCTGGGCGATCCGCGGGTGCCCGACAACAGGCACGCCCGCGACATCCTGCTCGGCACGCGGTTCGAGCTGGACCTGTACGTGAACTACCGCCCCGTCCGGCTGCTGCACGACCGGCTGTCGCCGCTCGTGGGCCGGGGCCGTCGGGATATCGACTTCGTCGTGTTCCGCGAGAACACGGAGGGCGTCTACGTCGGCGTCGGCGGCCGGTTCAAGGCCGGCACCGAGGACGAGATCGCCATCCAGGAAGAGGTCAACAGCTGGAAGGGCGTCCACCGCATCCAGCGCCACGCCTTCGAGTACGCCGCGGCGCGCGGCCTCCGGCTCTGCATGGCGGACAAGAGCAACGCCATGCCGCAGGGGCACGCGCTCTGGCAGCGCGTCTTCAAGGAGCTCAAGGCCGAGTTCCCCCAGGTGGCGGCGACGCACCTGTACGTGGACGCGCTGGCGATGTTCCTGGTGAAGGACCCGGCGCAGTTCCAGGTGATCGTCACGAACAACCTGTTCGGGGACATCGTGACCGACATCGGCGGCGCGCTCCAGGGCGGCCTCGGCATGGCCGCCTCCGGCAATATCCACCCGGGCCGCACCTCCTTGTTCGAGCCGGTGCACGGTTCGGCGCCCCCGCTGGCCGGCCGGAACGTCGCCAACCCCATGGGCGCGATCCTCTCGGCCGCGCTGATGCTCGAGACCCTGGGGTGGACGGCCGAGGCTGCGGCCGTCGAGGCCGCGGTCGAGGCGGCCGTCGCGGCTGGTTCGACCACGTCCGACGTGGGCGGCACGCTCGGCACTCGAGAAGCCGGCGATGCCGTCGTCCAGGCACTGACACGCGTAGGGTAGAAGGGCTTCACGATGACACAGGACGTCTTCATCTTCGGCGGTGCGCGCACGCCCATGACCCAGCACGTGGGCGCGCTCAAGGACGTTTCGGCGATCGAGCTCGGCGCCATCGCCGTGCGGGGGGCCCTGGCGCGAACCGCCGCCGACGCGGCGTGGATCGACCACGTCGTGATGGGCAACGTGCAGCAGAGCAGCACCGACGCCCACTACGGCGCCCGCCACGTCGGACTGCGCGCGGGACTGCCGATCGAGGTGCCGGCGCTCACCGTCAACCGTCTGTGCGGATCGGGCATCCAGGCCGTCATCAGCGGCGCCCAGCTGGTGCAGCTGGACGAGGCGCGGATGGTCGTGGCCGGCGGCATGGAGAGCATGAGCCAGGTGCCCCACGTGATTCGCGGGCTGCGGTCCGGCCTCCGCCTTGGCCAGGGCAAGCTCGAAGACTGGTTGTGGGAAGGTCTCAACGACCCCTATGCCGGCTGCTCGATGGCCATCACCGCCGAGAACTGCGCGGCGAAGTACGGCATCACGCGCGAGCAGGCGGACCAGTACGCCCTGAGGAGCCAGCAGCGCGCGCATCAGGGGTGGACGTCCGGCGCCCTGGCGGAAGAGGTCGTGCCGGTCGAGGTGAAGACGCGCAAGGGCACGACGCGCATCGAGAAGGACGATCACCTGCGTCCCGAGACCACGCTCGAGGGCCTGGCCGCGCTGCCCACGGTGTTCAAGAAGGACGGCGTCGTCACGGCCGGCAACGCCTCGGGAATCGTCGACGGCGCCGCCGCGCTCGTCATCGGTTCGGAGGCCGCCGCCAGAGAGCGGGCCCTCGCGCCGCTGGCCCGCATCGTGTCGTGGGCGACGGTCGGCGTCGACCCGACGCTGATGGGCATGGGCCCTGCGCCGGCCATCCGCGCCGCCCTGGACCGCGCGGGCCTGACGCTGGACGCCCTGGACCTCATCGAGATCAACGAGGCGTTCGCGCCGCAATACCTGGCGTGCGAGAAGGAACTCGGATTCGACCCCGACCGCGCCAACGTGAACGGGGGCGCCATCGCACTCGGCCATCCGCTGGGCGCGAGCGGCGCGCGGCTGCTCCTGACGCTGGCGCTCGAGCTGCGCCGGCGGAAGAAGACCTACGGCGTGGCCTCCGCCTGCATCGGCGGCGGGCAGGGCATCGCGATGATTCTGGAGTCGGTCGGCGCCTGAACGCGCCGCCGGCGATGGGAGACGGGACCATGAAGACCATTGGCGTGCTGGGGTGCGGGTTGATGGGCGCGGGCATCGCGCAGGTGTCGGCTGCGGCCGGATTCAGGACCATCGTCCTGGAGGTGAACGACGGGGTGCTGCAGAAAGGCCTCGGCCGCGTGCGCAAGTTCCTGGACGGCGGCGTCGAGAAAGGCAAGATGACCGCCGGCGAGCGCGATCGCATCCTGGCCAACCTCACCGGCACGACAGCCTACGCGGACCTGAAGGACTGCGATCTCGTGATCGAGGCGATCGTGGAGAACGTCGAGGCCAAGCGGCAGGCCTACCGGCAGGTGGAAGCCGTGGTGGGGCCGGCGTGCCTCCTCGCCTCGAACACGTCGTCGCTCTGCGTCACCGAGCTGGCCGCGGCCACCACGCGTCCAGACCGCTTCGGCGGCCTGCACTTCTTCAATCCCGTGCCGCTGATGAAGCTGGTCGAGGTGATTCGGGCGCTCACGACCAGTGCCGAGACCCACCAGGCGCTGTTCGCCTTCGCACAGCAGATCGGCAAGGACCCGGTGACGGCGCCCGACCGCGGCGGGTTCATCGTGAACCGCCTCCTCGTGCCCTACCTGCTCGACGCCATCCGGTGCCTCGAAGAGGGGCTCGGGACGGTCGAGGACATCGACAAGGGCATGAAGCTCGGGTGCGGATATCCGATGGGGCCGTTCACGCTGCTCGACTTCGTGGGGCTGGACACGACCTACTTCATCGCGAACATCATGTTCGACGAGTTCCGTGAGGCGCGCTTCGCCCCGCCGCCCCTCCTGAAGCGGATGGTGCTCGCCGGCCATCTCGGGAAGAAGAGCGGGCGCGGTTTCTACACCTATTCGTCCTGAGGCACCGTGCGCGGCGCCGCCGTCACTGGCGGATCGACGCGAGCAGCGTCCGGGCCTCGGCCTGGAAGCGCGCGTCCTCCGGCGCCCACTCGGGATCGGGCGTGGCTCCGACGGCCCGCTGCAGCACGTCGCGGGCCTCGGCGCGGCGATCGCGCGCCAGCAGCGTCTCGCCCAGGAACAGCAGCGTGATGATGCTGTCGGACTTGTAGGCCAGCGACTTGCGCAGGTGCTCCTCCGAACGCCGCAGGTCGCCGCCGAACAGCCGCGGGACCTTGAAATACCAGCGGCCCAGCGCCCGATCGGGGGAGCCGTCCAGGTACGAGGGGTCGAGCGCGAGCGCGCGCTCGAGCGCGTCCTTGATCCGTCCGCGATACTTCATCCCCTGCCGCAGGCCGTGGGCGTCGGCCAGGGCCCCCATATTGGCGGCCATCCAGAAATAGCCGGCAGGCGAGTCGGGCCGGGCCTCGGCCGCGAGCCGACCCGCCTCGATGCCCGCTTCCAGGACGCGCTTCCGCTCATCCTCATCGCCGGGGCCATTGGTGCCGAGCCAGTAGCGGGCCCGCGCGAGCCTCCACGCGGAGTCGAAGTCGCGCGGGTCGGCGGCCACCCGCGCCGCCCATCCACGTTCGGCGGCGGCGGCACTCGCCGCATGATCGCGATCGCGATACAGCGCGTCGAGATCGGAGGACGACGGACGCGCGTCCTGTACGGCGGCCGCGGGCGCGTGCGGCGCCGCCAGCAGCATGGAAACCGCAAGGTATGATACGGCCATGCAGGAACTCATCACCCGCCTCCTCGTCGCGATCGGGGAGGATCCGAACCGCGAAGGCCTGGCCAAGACTCCCGGGCGCGTGGCGCGGTCGATGGAGTTCCTGACCAGCGGCTACCGGACCAACGTCGACGACGTCATCAACGGCGCACTCTTCTCGGTCGACTACAACGAGATGGTGATCGTGCGCGACATCGACTTCTACAGTCTATGCGAGCATCACCTGCTGCCGTTCTTCGGCAAGTGCCACGTCGCCTACATTCCGAATGGCCGGGTCATCGGCCTCAGCAAGATCCCGCGGCTCGTCGAGATGTTCGCCAGGCGGCTGCAGCTCCAGGAGCGCATGACGAGCCAGATCGCCGAGACGATTCGCGAACAGGTGCAGCCGCTGGGCGTCGGGGTCGTATGCGAAGGCACCCACCTGTGCATGGCGATGCGGGGCGTCGAGACGCAGCACGCCACGGCGGTCACGAGCGCCATGCTGGGGGCGTTCCAGGACGACGTCCGGACGCGCACCGAGTTCCTGCAGCTCATCCGCGGCCGCTGAGGGCCGGGCCCGGCTGCGGCCGGCCGAAGGCGCGCCGGGAGGGGATCCTCCTGCGGCCGCGTCGGGCACGTCACTGCGGTAGCGGCGCCGCCCGTTTCGGCGCCCGGTAGCCTCCGGCACTCCGGATCGTGACGCCCGGCGGTCTCGCCGCGATGACCACGTTGCGCCAGGCGCCGTCCCTGACGGGATTCGTCGACGTGTAGCCGACGACGTATCGCTGGCGCAGCGTCTCGAGAATCCGCTGGTACTCGCCTTCGAGTTCCACGGCCTCCGCCGGGAACGACGCGGCGCCGCCCGACAGCTGCGCCATCCGCTCGAGCGCGGGCCTGTCGACGTTGGCGCCCAGGCCGATCGCGTACACCACCGTGTCCGTGTCGCGGACGAGCGCGAGGACTTCATCGAGAGTGTGCACGCTTCCAGGCGCCGTGCCCGGGTTGTCTTCATCCCGGCCGTCCGAGAGCAGGACGATCGCGCGCCGGCCGTCACGCTGCCGCAGCACCTGCATCGAATCGTGCATGGCGTCCCACAGGGCCGTGCCGCCCACGGCCTGCAGGCGATCGATGGCATCCAGGGTGGTCTGGCGCCGCTCCGAGAACTCGTGCTCGACGACGACGTGGTCCGCGAAACGGATGAGGGCCAGCGGGTCCGTGGGCCGGAGCGACGTGACGAACGAGCGCGCCGCTGCCTGTGCGAGGGGCAGCGCCCGGCGCATGCTCCCGCTCGTGTCCACCACCATCGCGATGGAGATGGGCGCGACGGCCTCCTCGAAGGACTCCACCTGCTGGACCACGCCGTCCTCGACGATGACGAGGTCGGGCGCCGCGAGCGAGCCGACAGCGCCGTCCGCGTAGGAGGCGCTGAACTCGAGCGTCGGCTTCACGGGCGGGGGCTTCGGCGCGAAGTAGCCCTCCCGCGTGCGCACGCGGTACTCGGGGTGCGAGGTCGTGAGGGCGATCTCGCGAAAGGTGCCGTCCGCCTCCTGGTTCTGCGGCGTGTAGCTGATCACGTAGCGATGGTAGGCATCCGCGGCGACGTTGGCGTGGACGTCTGGCAGCTGTTCCTGGCGGATCGGGAAGAAGGCGCGGCCGCCCATCTGCGTGGCGATGCGCTTGAGGAGCATCTCGCCCTTGAGCGAGATGCCGGCGACGCCCCCGATGCCCACGACGTACACCGTGGCCTGGAGGCGCTGGAGGGCGCCCATCGCCTCCTCGTACGAGGTGCTGCTCTTCTCGTCGTAGCCGTCGGTCAAGAGGATCACCACGTGCCGCCCCTCGACGTGGTTGAACAGATCGGGGAGCTTCGCGAGCGCGTCGAGAATGGCCGTCCCGCCCCGCGCGCGAATCGCGTCGATGGCGTCCGCGATCGTCCGCGCGTCGTCGGTCGGCCCCGTCGTCGACTCGACGGTCGTCCGGAAGGGCGCCACGATCACCTTGTCACCGTCGCGGAGGCGCGAGGCGAGGCGCCGGGCCGCGGCCTTCACCATGTCCATGCGCCGGCTCAGGCTCTGGCTGCTGTCGATGAGCAGCGTGAACGTCGTCGGCAGGCTCTGGAGCTGCACCAGGTCGAGGGCGTGCGCCACGCCATCCTCGGTGAGGTGGAAGTCGTCCTTCCCGAGCGATGAGATATAGCGTCCGTCCTCGTCGACGACCGTGGCCTCCAGCAGCACGGACGCGACGCTGGTCTCCTCGACGACCTCGAGTGCCGGCAGCGCGACCGTGTCGGAGACGACGCCGCCGCGCCCGTCTTCGACGTCCACCCGGATCTCACGCGCTTCGTAGGGGTTCTGGTCCTCCCACTCGACGACGTACGGCGGGCCGTCGACGTCGTCGCCGATGGTCTGGCCGTCGACGAAGAAATGCACCGGCACGACGCCCCCTTCGACGGGGGTCTCCACCTGTGCCACCACGCGGATCACCCCGGGGACGCCGGTCCGCCCGAGCGGCGACGTGATGCGCACGCGCGTATCCTGGCGCCCCGCGGCCGCCCCGGCGGTGGCCAGCGCGACGAGCGCCGCCACCGCGGCCCACCGTCGGGAGGGCCCCGTCATGCGGGTCCGCCGGCCGCCTGTTCGTCGAGGAAGTAGCTCGTGCACGCGTCCAACAGCCGTTCGTAAGTCAGGACGCGCGGCGCGCCCAGATAGTCGGCGATGGCCAGCGCGTGATCGATGAGGTCCCGCGGGTGGCAGCCGCGCAGCGCGATGCCGCGTCGCCGGAAGAACTCGGCGATCAGGCGATCCACGAGCAGGGCGTCGTACGGCAGCCCCCGCTCGTGACAGCACCGCTCGAAGATGCGGGCGAAGTCGAGGGCGGTCGGGTTCTCGGCGAACACCTTGTAGTGGATGCGCCGGAGGAACGCCTCGTCGACGAGGTCCGTCGGCTTGATGTTGGTGGCGAAGACGACGAGCACGGCGAACGGCACGGGCATCTTCTGCCCCGACTGCACCGTCAGGTAGTCCGTCCGGCTCTCCAGCGGCAGGATCCACCGGTTCAGCAGGTCCACCACGGAGCAGCGCTGCCGCCCGAAGTCGTCGATGACCAGGACACCGCCGTTGGCGAGGAGCTGGATCGGGGCCTGGTACAGGCGCGAGCCGCTGTTGAAGGCGAGTTCGAGCGACTGCAGCGTCAGCTCGCCGCCCACCATCACGAGGGGCCTCGCGCACCGGATCCAGCGGGCGTCGGTCGCCGGGGCGCCCCGGTCGAGCGGCTCGTCGGGGCTGATGGCGATCGGGACGTGGACGGCCGGGTCGAACACCTGGACCAGGTGGCCTTCGAAATCGATCGCCTGGGGGATGGCCACCTCGCCCGTGAGCAGGCGGGCGATCCCTTGGGAGATCACGGTCTTGCCGTTGCCGGGCGGCCCGTAGACGAACAGGGAATGGCCGCCGTTCACGGCTGGTCCGAGCTGGTCCAGCACCCGCCGGCTGAGGACCAGGTGCTCGAAGGCGCGGTCCACCGTCTCGCGGGTGACGGTCCGTGCCGCGCGGGCCATGAACGCGTGCATGTAGTCCGCGTACTGGGCGAAGGGCACCGGCGCCGTTCCGACGTACTGGCTCTGCTCGAGCGCGAGCATCGCCCGGGCTCGCCCGGCGTCGGTGATGCGGTAGACGTACGACGGGCCGCCGAGGGAGGCGCCGCCCCGCACGTCGCACAGGTAGGAGTGCTTGAGGTGCTGGAGGATCGGTTCCAGCACCGAGTGCAGGAGTCCGAGGCGCCGGGACAGCGACGAGGCCGTCTGCTCGCCGCTCATGTGGAGGACCTTCAGGACGAGCTGTTCCAGCACGTCCTGGGACAGGCCCGTCTCCTCCACCGTGAGCGGAGCCAGCGGCACGCGGGCGTGGTCCGGCGACGCCGTGTGGGTGGTCATCGGTGGACGGTCTCGCACCCGGGGGCCGGGCGGCCGAGATCCCGCCGGGCGACGCACCGGTTGTAGCGGGTGTAGTCGGCGTCGGGCGCCCGGTCGAAGGCGTGCTCGAAGGCGTCAGCCGCGTCCACGCGGTCCGACAGCGCCCACAGCACGGTCCCCAACGTCGTCAGCGCCGCCGCCGAGTCCGGGGCGTACCACACGGCGAGGTGTGCGTGCCGCAGGGCGCGGTCAGGGAACCCCCAGTCGCGCCAGTGTCTGGCAAGGGCGTCGTGCAGGCTGGAGTCGCGGGGGAACGCCGCGAGCCCCCGCTGCAGGTAGTCGAACGCCCGGTCGTCGACGCCGTAGCCTCGATAGGCGGCCGCGACGTCGATGAACGCGCCCGGCGTCGGATGGGCAGCCAGGGCGGCCAATCGCGTTTGCAGCAGCGGCGAAACCGACTCCAGCGTCGTCGCGGCGACGTCTGCCCGTGGGGTTCGGGCAGGCGTCGGCGGACGGGGCGCTGATGGAGCGGGCTTCGGCCGCGCCGGCGGCGGGATGCCACCCAGGTCGACGGCGGGCGTGCCGCGCGCGACGAAGCGATCGACGAAGGTCGGCGGCCGGCCCGTCGCGCACCCGGCGGCGCCCACGCACAGCAGCCATGCCGCGAGACGCGCAGGACGCCGCCGGCGCGCCGGCGCTACTCGTGCCGGCCGAGGCGGTCGCTGCGGCGCTTGAAGTACGCGAGCAGGAGCACTGCGCCGATGACATACATGATGATTTGCCAGGTTTCCACGTTGGTCCCTCCAGGTAGTCCCACCAATCGCCTCGCTCATCGCCGTGGCTACTGCGCACCCAGGTTCAGCACGAGCTGCCGGTAGATCTGCACCGCCGCCGGGCCGAGCACGACGGCGAACGTCGCAGGAAACAGACAGAACACGAGCGGGAAGAGCAGCTTCACGCTCAGTTTCGCCGCCCGTTCTTCCGCCCGCTGCCTGCGCTTGGTCCGCGACGTGTCCGCGTGCGTCCTGAGCGCCTGCCCCAAGCTCGTGCCGAAGCGGTCGGTCTGGACGAGCATCGCCACCAGCGAGCGGACGTCGTCCACCTTCGTGCGCTCGGCAAAGTTCTTGAAGGCCTCCATGCGCGGCTTGCCGGCCCGGGTTTCCGACCCGATCAGCTCGAGCTCCCGGGCCAGTGCCGGGTAGGCGATCTGCAATTCGTCCGCGACGCGAGCCAACGCCTGGTCGATGCCCGATCCGGCCTCCAGGCAGACGATCAGCAGATCGATGGCGTCGGGCAGGCCGTTCCGGATCTCACGCCGTCGATCGTCGATCTTCCGCCCGAGCCACAGCACGGGGAGGTAGTAGCCGATCGCGCCGCCGACCACGCCCGGCAGCAGCGCCGCCGAGCCGAACGTGACCAGCGTCGTCACCGCAATTGCCACCGGCAGCGCCAGCTGGATGGCGGCGAACGCGATGGCCGGCCACTCGCCGTGGTAGCCCGCGCTGGCCAGCATCCGCTGGATGTGGTTCATGTGCTGCGGGGATTTGGGCACGAACGAGCGGACGCGCCGCGCCAGCTGACTCGGCGCCTCCGACAGGACGGATTCACGCCGCCGCACGGGCGCGGCCGTCCCCGCCACGACCTCGGACAGGCGGCGCCGCGTGACATCCGGCTCCGTCAGGTGCCAGAGTAGCGTGCCCATCGCGAGGGCCACGGCCAGGAAGAGGACGGCGATGAGGAGGGCGGCGTCCATCAGTACTCCACGTTCACCATCTTGGCGATGATCACGGTTCCCAGGACCTGCAGGGTGATGGCCGCGACGATCAGCCGCACGCCGAGCGGGTCGTCGAGCAGCGGCCGCATGAACGTCGGGGACACCAGCCAGAGCGTGCCCGCCAGGCCGAGGGGCAGCAGTGTCAGGACCCACGCGGTGATGCGGCCGTGGGCCGAGATCACGCGAATCTGGCGCCGCACCTTGAACCGCTCGCGCATGACGCTCGACAGGTTGTCCAGGACCTCCGCCAGGTTGCCGCCGGCCTCGCGCTGGGTCAGGACGGCCGTGACGAAGAAGCGCGCGTCGAGGACGGGGACCCGCTGGGCCATGCTCCTGAGGGCCTCGGGCATCGCCATGCCGAAGTTCTGCTCGTCGTAGACGCGCCGGAACTCGAGGCCGACCGGCGGCGGGATCTCGTCAGCGGCGATGCCGAGCCCGGTCGTGAAGGTGTGTCCGGCACGGAGCGACCGGGCGATGAGATCGATGGCCTCGGGGAACTGCTCCTCGAAGGCCGTGAGCCGCACGGCGCGGCGACGCGCGGCGTAGAGGTAGGGCCCGGCCGCCCCGATGACGGCGGCCGCGAGGCCGAACGAGCGGCCGGTCATCAGCAGGCCCACCACGGCGGCCGCGACGGCCGCGGCGGCCGTGCGGGTGGCAAGTCCCGAGGCCGACCATGTCAGCCCTGCCTCCGCCAGATACGCCTGCATCCGGGTGGCGACGGCCAGGTTGCTCGACAGCAGCGCGTCGAACACCGACGTCGCCGTGACCGGAACGGCCACCCGGGTGTCGGTGGTCGTCGTCGGGTCCATCCGTTCGACCCGGCGGGCCAGCGCGCGCGAGCGTTCGGCCTCGGGCCGGACCACGAGCGCCCAGTACAGCCCCAGCATCACGGCCAGGGTCATCCCGAAGGTCAGGAGGGCGAGCGCCATCGAGGAGGCCTAGGCCACCGCCACGCGGTGGTCGAACATGTCGGCGGCCATCGCGTACCCCGAGGTCGCCAGGAGTTGGGCGCACTTCGGTCGGATGCCGGTGGCCCGGAACATTCCGGTCACGCGCCCCTCGGCGGTGACGCCGTGGCGCTCGAACAGGAAGATGTCCTGCATCGTCACGACACCCTGCTCGAGACCCGTCACTTCGGTGATCGCCGTGACCCGGCGGTGCCCGTCCGAGAAGCGCGACAGCTGCACGACGAGGTGGATGGCCGACGCCACCTGCTGCCGGATGGCCTTCTCCGGGATGTTGAGGTTGGCCATGGCCACCATGGTGTCGAGGCGGTACAGCGCGTCGCGCGGGCTGTTGGCGTGGATGGTCGTCAGGCTGCCTTCGTGGCCCGTGTTCATGGCCTGCAGCATGTCGAGCGCCTCCTCGCCGCGCACCTCGCCGACCACGATGCGATCGGGCCGCATGCGCAGGGCGTTGATGACGAGCTGGCGCTGGTGGACGGCGCCCTTGCCCTCGATGTTCGCCGGGCGCGTCTCGAGGCGCACGACGTGCCGCTGGCGGAGCATCAGCTCGGCCGCATCCTCGATCGTCACGATGCGCTCGCGCTCCGAGATGAAGCTGGAAAGCGCGTTCAGGAACGTCGTCTTGCCAGCGCCCGTGCCGCCGGAGACCACGACGTTCAGGCGAGCGGCCACGGCCGCGCTCAGGAACTCCATCATCGGCCCCGTGAGCGTGAGCCGATCCACGAGGTCGCGCGCGCCCAGGCGGTCGGTGCGGAAGCGCCGGATCGACAGCAGGGGGCCGTCGAGCGCCAGCGGGGGAATGACGGCGTTCACGCGGGAGCCGTCGGTCAGGCGCGCATCGACCATCGGGCTCGATTCGTCGATGCGGCGCCCGACGGAGCTCACGATCCGCTCGATGATGCGGAGCAGGTGCTGGTTGTCCTTGAAGACGAGCGGGCTCGGCTCCAGGCGTCCTTCGCGCTCCACGTAGACCTGGTCGTACCGATTGACGAGGATGTCCGAGATCGACGGGTCGGCCAGGAGCGTCTCGAGTGGCCCCAGGCCGAAGAGCTCGTGGAGGACGTCCGTGATGAGCGCTTCGCGCTCGAACAGGCTCAGCGGCACGCCGCGCGTCTCGGTCTCGAGCAGGGACACGATCAGGCTGCGGATCTCGGGTTCAGCCTGCGCGCGCCCGACGCGCGTCAGACGGTCGAGGTTCAGCCGGTTGAGCAGGGCGCGGTGGATGCGCTCCTTGCTCTCCTGGTAATGGGCCTGCCGGACGTCCACGCCTGGAGCCGGGCGGTCCGAACGACGTTCGGTCGTGTGTGGGCCTGCACTCATCGGCGCCCTCCGAGTCTGGCGAAGAAGCCGCCGGACCGTCCTTGCTCGCGGTTCACGGGACCAAGGCCCGCCAGGTCGCGGGCGACGTCCTCGAAGGCCGTCGCCAGACGCGTGTGATTCTGCATGATGAGGGGCTCGCCCCGGTTCAGGGCGGCCACCGATGCGCGGTAGTCGCTCGGGAAGGTGTACGCCACGGGTCCACCCATCACACGCTCCACGTCCTTCCTGCCGATCTCGGACTCGGCGTCGAAGCGGTTGATGGCGATGCGGACCCGCTGGGCGCCGGCGCGCTGACGGACCGTCGCGGCCAGGCGGCTCGCGCTGCGCAACGTGGCAATTTCCTGGTTCGCGACGACCAGGACCGCCGACACGGAATCGAGGGCCTCGATGAGCGTGCCGTCGGTTCGGGGGCAGTCGATCACGACCCAGGGATACGTGGTCGTCACGAACTCGACGAGCGCCCGTACCCGCAAGGCGTCGATCGGACCGAGCTGGGGACGCGTCGCCGCGGCCAGGAGATCAATCCCGGCCTTGGTCCCCGTGACCAATCCCTTCATGTACGTCTGGTCGAGCCGGTGGATGTTCTCCAGGGCGTCCAGCACCGAGAAACGCGGCTCGACGCCCAGAAAGACCGAGGCGTCGCCGTGCGCCGTGTGCAGGTCCACGAACAGCGTCGGTTCGCCCGTCGCCTGGCGCAGCGCCGTCGCGAGGTTGACCGCGACCGTCGTGCAGCCCACCCCGCCCTTGCCGCCCATGACGGCGAAGGCGCGTCCGGCCACCGTGCCGAGCACCGGGCGGACCATCCGGCGGACGGCCGTTTCCAGATCGTCGATCGACAGGGGCTCGGGCACCCATTCGCTCACGCCCATCCGCATGGCGTCGAGCATGGCGTTCGGGTCGAGCGCCTTGGCGAGAATCACGATCCCGGACTGCGGGAAGTGGCGGCGGAGGTTCGCCACATCGCGCGGCAGCGACGGCAGCGCCCGCGTGTCCACGACGAAGACATCGGGTCCCTTCGTGCCGGCGACATGGGACGCCACGGCGATGGCCAGATCGTTCTCGGTCACCGTGAAGCCGCGGTCGCGCAGCGCGGCCGCGAGGTCGCGTTCGATGGAGCCGAGGAGGGTGACTGTCGGTTGCACGATACCTACCTGACGAGGGAGACGCTGACGACGAACGACGACTTATCATCGGCCGTCATCGTGCTGCGGGGAATCACGGGGTACACCATGAGGTTCCCGTTGAGATAGCCACCCGCCGCTGCTGACTCGAGGAAATAGCCCACGAGACGCGTCACCCGGACCCAGGACCGGCCGGGCGGCGCGGCGTCCCAGTCTGCGGGATTGAACGCCGGAATGGCGATGATACGCGGGCTGACCACGCAGTCGCCGGACGCCATGCAGCCGCCACGGACCCCCCCGCGACCGCCGTACAGGGACGGATCCCACGAGGCCCCGGGATCCTGGCCGATCAGCGAGATCGCCGCCGCCGTCGTCTCATTCCTGACCGGTGCTTGCTCGATCTCCAGGATGTCTCCAGGATGGACCTCCATCGTCTGGCAGGTGTCGAAGTTCTGCTGGAACACCCCGGCGCCGCCGCCCATCAGGGACGTCCTGACGGGCATGAACAGCTCGTTCCCCATCTTCTGCCCCGGCAGGAGCGGGAAGGTCACGGGCGAGAAGGTCATGGCCCGGCCGAAATCGCCGGGGCCGAGGGCCGTCGCCCCGCGGGAGTAGCCGGTGCCGTTGGCGCCGGGTCCGGACGGAGGAGTGTACAGGTCCCCCGGCGCCGGCGTAAGGGAGAACGTGTCGAAGGGATCCCAGATCTTGGCCGTCGGGTTGAGCTCGGTCCACTTGTCGGGGATCCCGATTGGCTTGACGCAGTCGGTCGCGTCGCCGTGGAGCACCTGCGCCGTGGCGGTCGCCGCGACGCCCTGGAAGTCCACGTTGACGAGGCGCCCGAAGATGGTCGGAATCGCCGGGCCGCGTGCCTGGTTCCGGAAGGCCTCGACCTTGACGCACGAGCCTCGGCCCACCGAGCCGACGGGACAGGCCGGAAACGTGACGTCGGTCGACTGCATCGTCGGAGGCTTGCCCCAGACGTAGTTCTGGGCCGCCACCGCGACGGCCTGGATGCGCGCGCGATCGAAATCTCCCGGGGCGTTGAACGCCAAAGACATCGCGGCTGCCATGGCGGCCGCATCGGCCGCGTTCTGGATCTGCCGGCGGGAGATCCAGAGGATGCCGTAGTCGATGACGAACGCCGACAGGGCCGTGAGACCGACGAGCATCACGGCGGTCATCACGAGCACGGCGCCGCGCGCGTTCCCGAGATGCAGGACGCGGCGGACGTGGCGGCGGTCGGCTGAGGGCGCGTGCGGCATCGCTCAGCGCTCCGGCGGTCCTCCAGGACGAGGCTTCGCCGTTCCGGGCGGCGGCGGGCGGCGGTTCGCCGGGGCGTCACGCAGGCTCGGGATGTCGTCGGGCTCGTCGCCCGGCACGCGGTCGTTCTCGTCGTCTGACGGGTTCAGGAACGCACCGGGCCGCACGGGCATCGCGGGCACTTCGTCGGGGTCCAGCGCGTGGACGAGTCGAGGCGTGACGAGCACCATCAGCTCGGTCTGCTCCGCGCGAAGCGCGCGGCTCTTGAACAGCGTCCCGATGATGGGGAGGCGGCTCAGGAGCGGCACGGCCTGGCGGTCGGTCTGTGTCAGGTTGTTCAGCAGCCCGGCGATCGCGAACGACTGCCCGTCGCGGAGTTCTACGTCCGTCTCGGCCCGCCGCGTGTTGAGCGCGGGAATGCGGAACCCCTGCAACACGATGCCGTTGGTGAAGTCGAGCGTGCTGACCTCGGGCTTCAGCTTCAGCCGGATGACGTCGCCCGCAATTTGCGGCCGGAACGTCAGGCGAATGCCGAACTCCTTGAACAGGACCGACGTCTGGCCCAGTCCCGTCACGATCGGGATCGGAATCTCACCGCCCGCCAGGAAGCTCGCCTCCTCGCCGTTGTAGGCGATGAGGTTCGGTTCGGCCAGGCTCTGGAGGAAGCCGCGCGTCTGCAGCGCCTTGAGGACGCCGCCGATGCTCTGCGTCCGTGAGAACAGGAAGATGTTGAGGTAGTCCGAGAACTGCAGGATGTCGAGGTCGCCCTGGGCGTCGAACGCCGGCGCCGCGAACTGCTGGGTCGTCGTGCGGCCCGTGACGTCGGCCTTGGTCGAGAAGAGTGCCAGTCCGGCCTGCTGCAGCGCGTTCCTGTTCACCTCCGCGAAGCGCACCTGCAGCATCACCTGCTTGCTTGGCGTGCCGCTCGGCAGCTGCAGCATGTTGATCACGGCGTGCTTGGGCATGGCGGCCCTGGCCAGCTCGGCGCTCCGGAGCATCACCTCGTTGCTCGACACCGAGCCCGACAGGATGACGGCCTCGTCGGTCACGGCGACGTTGATGTCCTCGGTGGGGAAGAGCTGCATGAAGTTCTGCTGCAGCGCCGTCACGCCCGGGTCCACCACGATGTCGTAGTGCTTCCGCTGGGTCGCGCCCCACACGATCAGGCTGACCGTGCCGTTGCTCTTGCCGTCCACCAGCACTTCGCGCGGCTTCACGACGACGGCATCGGCGATGGCGGGGTTGGTGACCGCCAGCCGCGTGATGTCGAAGTCCGTCTCCAGCACGGTCGATCGCCCCGCCGTCAGCAGCACCCGCTGGGGGATCTCGTTGATGGCGGGCTGTTCCACCTGCGCTGAAGCACGAGGCTGGAGCAGGCAGGCCCAGGCGGCCACCGCCGCAATCGCGAGCGCGTTCGACCACCGTCTCACTTGACCACCTCCGCCGTGCGCTTGGCCGCGCGGATGGTCTCGACGGTATAGGGAGCTGGCGGCGGGGGCGGCGGCTCGACCGGCGCGGGCGCCGCCCGGACGACCCGCGCGGGCGCCGGCCGCGGCGCCGGTTCCGGCTTCGGCTCGGGCGCGCCGAGGAGGGAGGCGACGCGCGTGCCCGTCGTATCGGTCGTGGACGCGTCCATCGGGTGGCGCAGGGTGAGCGTGATCCGACCGACCGAGGCCGCGAGCGCGATCCGCTCCGCGTCGCCCGGCGAGACCAGCAGCGTCACGACGGAATCGGCGCTCTGGCGCGCGTTCGCGTTCGAGGCCTGCGCCTGTTGCTCGGCTCGCGTCCCGGACGCCAGCACTTCGACGTTGCTCACGACGACGCGGGCGAGCGACTGCTCGCGCTCGGCAATCGTCACGACGACATCGACGTGCGCGCCGGGCAGGGCGAAGCCGGCGACGCCCACCACGTCGTCCACCTTCACGGAGATGGCGCGCATGCCCGCCGCGATCATCGGCGGGAGGCCGGCGCCGGCCTCGGCGCTGGCGAGCTTCGTCCCGGTCAGTGGCTCGTTCTCCACGACCGACGCGACGAGGCCCCGGTTCACGGCGGCCTCCACCGAGGTCACGGCCCCGGCAATCGGCGTCTCGGACGGCCACTGGACCAGCTTCACGTCGGCCGCCGTCAGCCGGGTGCCGACCGGCAGCGCGCGCGCCGCCACCGCCACCGAGTAGGTGGCCACGTCCGGCGAGGCCGGCATCTGCTGCCCCGCCTTGTAGACGAGGCCGCTGAAAATCGCGGCGACCACCAGCGACAGGGAGAACACGACGAGCGTTCGCGTACTGCGGGACATCTTTCGGGAGCCTCGTTGCGGGCTAGGAGCCCATCTGCCGCCGCACGGTGGACCTGGCCGTGAGCGTGACGGAACCGAGCGAGCTGTTGAACCAACTGGCCATCGGGCCAAGGAACTGGAACTGATATTCGTGCGTGACCGTGACCTGCATGCCCGGCCATGAGCCCGTGGGCGCGGGCAGGGGCACGGCGTTCGCCACGGCGTTCACGGGCGAGGGCACGCCCCCGGCGGTCGCATACGCCTGGGCGCGCTGCACGGCGTCATTCGGCGCGTAGCCCGGCAGCACGGCCACTCGCGCGCCTTCCATCGCGGCGTTGGTGAGGACGAGGTACTGCTGGAACATGAACGCGAAGTCGACGATGCTCAACACCACGAGGAGCAACAGCGGGAGCGCAAGCGCCATCTCCACCAGTTCCGCGCCTCGTTCCCCGCGCCGTCGTCTCGTCATCACCGCCATAACGTCACTATCAGTCCCGCGAAAATGGCCACGGCGTACGGGAGCCGCGGTCCCCGCCCGCGTTCGAGCGTCAACGACGGCTCCGGACGAATGCCGACGATCGCCCAGTGCCGCGCCAGCGCCCGCAGGTTGCGGAGCGCCTCGCCCAGGTAGTTGTGGGCCAGGGCCACGCCCACTGCCAGTACGCCTCCGGCAAGCGCCGTGTACAGCGCCACGAACAGGATGGCGGGCGCCCCCACCCACGCGCCCAGGGCGGCCATGAGCTTCACGTCGCCGCCCCCCATTCCCCCAAGCGCAAAAAACGGGAAGAACACCCCAAGGCCCGCCAGCCCACCCACGAGACTCGCGACCGCGCCGCGGCCGCCAGGGAGGACGGCGTGCGCGACGACGCCGACGACGATCCCCAGCACGGTGAGGGTGTTGGGAACACGGGCACGCGCCAGATCGGTGGCACACGCCCCGGCGGCCACCATCACCGCCCCCACCTCGAACGCGGTCACGGGCAGCCGCCGGGATCGCAAGGAGCCCAAAGCGCTTGCGTACGGGTATCGAGCGCGCTGTATACGGTGCCGATCGTCTGGGCGATGGTCGGCCACGTCGCGATGCCGGCCAGGCCGATGCCCGCCGTCAGCAGGGCGTACTCGACGAGGTCCTGCCCACGCTCGTCGTGAGCCAGCCGGCGAAGTGCGGCGGCCAGGCAACGGCCTACCCAGATGATGTCGCCCGGCCGCATGTGCGCCAATCCGAGGGGCCCGGCCTACGGGACCGGAATCGCATTGACCTTCGTCTGAATCGCGCCCCAGAGCGTGAACAGAGTCTGGCCAATCGCCGGAATCGTGGGCACCATCAACACCGCGATGCCCGCGGCGACGAGCGCGTACTCGATGATGTCCTGGCCAGCTTCCTCGCGAACCAGGCGACGCAGCAGATGGGTCATGACGTAACTCCAGGATCGGGTAGGAGCCCAGGGAGAGCGACTCCGCTGCGCCCCGATCTGCGCGGCGGAGGACATGCTGTACACGGATTGCACTGACGCCGACTCGACCCGACCCGTAGCTTCACCTGAGGTCCTCGCGTCCGGGGGGTGACGCCGACGTTCTGGGCATTATCACTCCGTCCAGCGGCAAGCCTACACGTTTCCGCACACTGGACGATGACGCGCGGCGGCGCCGGAACAAAGGTCGGCCCGAGGCAGACATCCGCGGGCGGCAGACGAGCTCAGGCGCGGCCGAATTCCAGCACGGCCGTCACCACATCGCCCGGCGAAATCCCCACCACATCGCACCGTCCGGCCGGGAGCTCGATGGCCGCGAACGCTCCCCAGGCGCCCCGCACGCGGCGCGGCGGCACGTCCCGGGCGACCGAGAGCACCCGGCCCTGCCGATCGACGAAGACGAGGTCGATCGGGAAGCGCATTCCGAAGGTGTGGACGGCCTGCGTCGGGGCGACGATCAGGGCTTCGGCCGGGCCCAGGGTGTCCCGCCCGAGCAGCCCGCGACGCCGTGACTCGCTGTCGCCGGCAAGGGTCGCCGCCTCGGCCAGCAGGCGACGCTGCGGCCCGACCACGAGGGCGACCGCTCCAGCGCGGGCGGCGACGGCCGGGCTCAGGAAATGCGGGCGCCGGGCCGGCGTCACGGCTCGAGCGGGACCCGCATCACGTAGCGCACGGGCGCCCCGTTCCTGAGCGCGGGTTCGAACTGCCACGCCTTGGCGGCCGCCAACAGCATCCGATGGCGGTACAGGGTCTGTCCGGGCGCCGGCTGCCGGGCGTGGAGGCGTACCTGCTCGACCGTGCCCCGTTGGTCGATCAGCAGCTCGAGGATGGGCCAATCCTCCGGCGGGACCATGGCGGGGTCGAGCAGGGCCGACGGCAGCTGCTGCCGCCGCATCACCGGCGGCACCACGTCGCGGTCGTCGGCGGAGTAGAGCGGGCCGTCGCCGCCTGGGGAGCTCCCGAGTTCGGCGCCCGGACGGGCGCCGCCATCCGGCCGGCCGCGAGCGGGCGCCGTCCCGGCCGGCCGTGCCGACGGCGCGGTGGGGCGAGCGAGGGAGTCCGCGCGTGATTCCGCCTCCGGCGGCGCCTCCGCGGACGCGCCGGGCGCGTCGTTCGGGGCCGTTGCGCCCGGCGCCTCGGGCGTCGCCACTGGCGTCAGACCGCCGGCGGCGGCGCGTTCGGGCCGGGAGCCCCCGCGACGGGCCGGGAGCGGCGGGGCGCTGCCGGCGGCCGCGGCAGTGGCCGTCGCGGCCGCCGCCCGCGCCGTGGCCGCCGAGAGTGCAGGCACTCCAGCCGCCGTGACCGGCGGCGCGGTCCCTTCAGCCGACTCGGGGACGGACGGCGCGGGAGAGGCGGGCACGGCAGCCGTCGGCTCGTCCGGATCAGCCGGCGCGGGACCCGGCCGAGCGGGGCCCCCGCGCATGAGGATCGTCACCACCGCGGCGGTCACGACGACCGCGGCACCAATCAGGCGCGGGTCGGGCACCGATGGCCGCCAGGTCAACCACCGGCCGAGCGGGCCGACCAGCGCCCTCATTCGTGCCGACCATCCACGGGCATCGCGCGCGCGTTCCGCCTGCCGCTGCCGCAGGCGCCGGACCTCGCGGTCGGTCGCCACCTGGGAGGCGGCCGATCCCGGCACGGGCCGGCCTGGCTCGGCCTCCGGTGACGCGGGGTACGGACTGGGCCGGGTGACCTCGGGTGCATCGCCCGCGAGAGCGGCGCTGGCGGCCGACGGAGTCGCCCTGAACGGCGGCATGGCCCGGAACGGCGGGGGAATCGCGACGGGCTCGGCTGGGGGCGGGACGGTGTGCGGCTGCGCGGCCGCGGCGTCCGGTCGAGGAGGTCCGGCCTCCGTCCGCGGCGGCGGCGGCACCAGCACCGGGCGACCCCATTCACGCGGCTCGTTCACGGCGGCGTCGGGCGCTGGCACGACCAGGTGCGGCCCGGTCGGGAGGGGCGGGGGCTCCGGACGGACCGCGGACGGCGCCGCGGAGGGGGCCGGCGGTGTCGCCGAAGGCTCCTGCAGCCGCGCCAGGGCGCGCGTGGCCAGCTTGGCGATGACGGCCCGACGGTTCCCGATCGGGAAGACCGCCAGCTCGGCCGACATGTCCCGGCCGTGGTGCCCGAACGCCAGTTCTTCCAGGGCCTCCGGGGCCTCGCGGCCGGCCAGCAGCAGCCGGAGCACGTCGGACACGGCGTCGGGCGATTCGTGTTCGGTGGACTCCGGGAGCTCGATCTCCCCGGTCCTGGTCAGGAAGCACGTCTCCGGCGTGACGAGGGCCGCCTGCGGGTTCATGGCGGCCGTCACCTCGCTCAGCATCGCCACTTCCTGTGCCACCGCGACGGCGTCCTGCCAGACGAGGGGCACATCCAGCGCCAGAAGCTGCGCGATGGAGATGCGGGTCGAGTCCATGACTTCGGCCGGCCCGGGTACGGGCCGGTGGCATCAGACTACACGGATCGTGTGGATTCCGGTACGTCCGGTTGCCAGACTTCCCTGGACAGCCCGTCGATCACGAAATCGAAACGGGGAGGCGGGGCGGCCCGCCTCCCCGAGGAGCGTCAGAAGCGGAACGCGACGTTGAACCGGATGTTCCGCGGCCCGTAGACCTGGGACGGCGAGCCGAACTGCGGCACCGTGTTGATCTGGCCGGTCGGGTCGCCGTTCTGGCGCAGGTTGATGGTGCCGCTGAGCGTCCGGGCGTCCCAGTAGGTGTTCACGTTGGTGACGTTGTTGAAGTCCACCGAGACCTCGAGCGACCGGGAGCCGAACTGCTGCGTCTTGAACACCCGGAGGTCGCCCACCGTGCGCCGGGGCAGGCGGTAGGAGCCCAGCGGCTCGACGTTCACGGTGCTGTTGCCGCCGACGGTCTGCGCCACGACCACCTGGCGCGTGATCGGAATGCCGCTCTGCGAGTTCAGGTTGCCGGCCACGCCGATGTCGTAGAACGGCAGCACGTAGGTCCCCGTCAGCTTGAACTGGTGCGGCCGATCGCCGATCTGGCCGTTGAAGCCCGTGTTCTGCCCGGCGAGCGGACCCTCGACGTTGATGAGCGAATTCGGATTGGTGTTGACGCTGAGCCCCTTCACCCGGCTCCTGGCGTAGGTGTAGCCCGCCAGCATCTGCCAGCGGTTCGACATCCGCTTGGTGGCCGTGAGCTCGAGGCCGTTGTAGGTCTGACGGTAGCTCCGGTCATTGGTGAAGTAGGTCTGGTTCACGGCCGTGGACTTGCGGTCGTAGAACTGGAACGTGCCGTCGTCGGCCGTCCCGACGACGCCGTCGCGGCCCGAGTCGACGCGCGTCGTGAGGAACGTGTCGTACGGGTTCGCGGGATTCGACGTGGCCTGCGGATCGCGTTCGACGCGGTGGGTGAAGACCGCGCTCAGGCGAAGCGCCGGAATGAGCTCGTGGTCCACCCCCGCCGTGAACTCGTCCGTGTACGGGCGGCGGTAGTCCGGATCCACCGAGATCGTGGACGTGTCGACGCGCGAGATGACGGGGGTGCCCGTCTGCTCGCCGGGCTGGAAGACGAGGTCGCCGTTGGCGTCGTTCCAGCTGTAGGTCTCCGAGTAGTTGGCGTTGGGGTTCACGCCGTCGAGGATGCCGCCGCCCGCGGCGATGACGTAGTAGTAGCGGCCGACGGCGGCCTTCAGCGCGGTGCGCCCGTCGCCCATCAGGTCGTAGGCGGCGCTCAGGCGTGGCCCGACCGTCTTCCAGTTCACGACGTCGCGCTGCGCGGGGAACGAGCGCTGCAGGTTCGGGAAGAACGCGCTGGCCGTGCTGCCCTGTTCGGGCAGGTAGCCTTCGAGGCGCTCCCACCGCACGCCGGCCGTGACGGTCAGGCGCTTCACCGAGAAGCTGTCCTGCGCGTAGAGGGCGGTGACGTCCACCGCCGTCATGGTGTTGAACGGCGTCGCAAACAGGGTCACGTTCTGCGCGCGGCCGGTCGCGCTGCTGTACACGGGCTCCACGTCGTCCACGCGCGAAATCAGGTTCTCCACGACCGCGTGCGCGTGGTCGAAGCCGAACTTGAACTCGTGCCGGGCGCCGAGGAAGTCGTCCAGGTAGTACTGGCCCGTGGCGTTGGCCTGGTACCGATCGCGCCAGCGTTCCGTGTTGACGTTGTAGTTGCGGGTGCGGATGTTGGTGGCCGAATCGAGCAGCGTCTGGCTGCTCGTGTTCTGGTAGGTCGGGAAGAAGATCTTGTTGAGGCCCACGCGCGCGTCGACGAAGAAGCGCTGCGTCACCACGGTGTTCCAGAGCAGCTGGTAGATGTCGAACACGTCGTCCTCGTTGACGGTGGAGTCCTCCGTCGCCAGGTTCGACGCGATCAGGAAGCGGTGCGGCTTCTTGTAGTACTGCCGGGAATAGAGGGCCGTGAGCCGATTGTTCTGCGACACCTGGTAGTTGGCGTTGACGAGGCCCGACGTGATGTCCGTCTTGTCCAGGACCAGCGACGAGAACGCCGCGGGCACGTTCACGTGCACGCGCCAGTCGCGGAACGACGCGAACATGCGGAGCTTCTTCGCCAGCACCGGCCCGCCGGCGCTCAGGTTCACGTCGGAGACGAAGTCCACGGCGTTGGTGGTGGGGCGGAAGCCGTACTTGAGCAGGTTGTCGTCGATGTTCTGGCCCTGCGTGGCGTCGCCGAGCCATGCGACGGTGGCGCGCCCCTTCCAGGCCTCGCCGCCGCTCTTGGTGACCATGTTCAGGAACACGCCGCTGGTCGGCACGGTGATGTCGTGCGCGCCGGTGGAGACCTGGATGTCCTCGAAGGCGTCGAAGTCGTAGTAGAAGCCGGCCGCGCCGATGGCCGCCGGATCGCCCACGTTGATGCCGTTCAGGTAGCTCGAGTTCTGGGCGCTGGTGGTGCCGCGCGCATTGAACACGCCCTGCAGCCCGCCCGACGTGCCGCCCACGTCAGGCCGGGTGATGAGCAGGCTGGGCACCTTGTATTCGACGAGCGACCAGATGTCGCGGCCACCGGGCGTGCCTTGCAGGAGCTGCTCCCCCAGGTTCACGCTGGTATTCGCGCTGGTGGTGTCGACGACGGGTGAAGTGCCGGTGACGGTCACGGTCTCGGCGACCGTCGCGAGCTGGAGCTGGAAGTCGAGGGGCACCGTGGTGCCGACCTGGACGGTGACGCCCTCGCGGATCACCGTCCGGAAGCCCTGGAGCTCGAGCCGGACGGCGTAGACGCCCGGTTGCAGGGACGGAAAGCGGTTCGTTCCGGTGCTGTCGGTGGTGCCGGTCGTCGTGCCCGCGACGAGCACGGGGCTCGTCAGCGTCACCGAGACGCCCGGCACCGCGGCGTTCTGGTCGTCCGTGACGCGCACCAGGATCGACCCGGTCTGCATCTGCGCGGACGCCCCCGCGATGCCCGTCAACATGGCCACGGCCGCAACTGCGGCCACTCGTGCGGTCTTCATGTCGCCCTCCAAGAATCTGTTGCCCCGATGCGAGCGAATGGAGCGCCGCCATTCCGGGACGGACCCGGCATGCGGCGATTGGCTGGGATCTCTGCGCCGACCGCTGAGGGAGGACGGTCCGGGCAGGCCTGGCAGCTCGACCGTTAGCAAACGGAATGCCGCGGCAAGGACGGTCGGGGGCGGTGGTCCGTCGGCGTCGACAGGCGAAGTCGCTTAAGCTGAGAACGCATGCGGCATCTGCTGGTCGCCTGCGCGGTGGTGCTGGCCGTGTACCCGACCGACGCGCAGACGCGGAAGACTCCGGCCCGGCGGCCGGCCCCGGCCCGCAAGGCGCCGGCCCCGCCGGCGCTGACACGCGTCCCCGCCACCTACGTGTGCCCGTCGGAACTGGGCGACGGGGTGACGACCAAGCGGCGGTTCTGCGACGTGATGATCGGACGCGATCCGGCCGAGGGCATCCTCGTCACGGTGCCTCCGCACCGCGGAACGGCCACGCTGTCCTTCGAACTGCACAACCGGCACACCTATTCGGCCGACCTCGTGCGCCGCAAGGTGGCGTACCGGCACTACACGGCCACGATCGGCGTGCTGCTGATGGACGGTACGCTCGTCGACCGCGGCGTCGTGGACTCCGAGTTCAGGTCAGAGCGGGATCTCTTCGACCGCGTCACCGGCGGCGCCGGCCCGAGCGGCGTCAAGGCCGTCGCCCCGATCGGCAGCGAGTACCTGCAGTTCACGCTGCCGGAGGACGCGACCGAGGTGAGCATCCTCGGGGAGCGGCTCACCGTGGTCCGTCCCGACGGCACCGATCAGTTCTCGTCGAGCGGCCGCCCCGCGGCATCCATCAGCAACGTGATGATCGAGTACCGCCCGGCGCCGGCCCCGCGGGCGCCCGCCAAGAAACGGGGCTGACGCCCCGACAGACCGGCCCTTCAGCCGCGGGCGCCGTCGACCACCGCGCGGTGGCAGGCCAGGATGGCCTCGGCCGCCCGATCGATGTCGGCGTCGGTCGTCGACCAGTTGGAGACCGAGATCCGCATCGCCTCGTGTCCCTGCCAGGTCGCGCCGCCCGCCCAGCAGGTGCCCTCGGCCTGGACGCGGGCGATGACGTCCCGGGTCGCGGCCGGCGCCCCGCCCGTCCGGCCGGCGAAGGTGACGAGCACCTGATTCAGCACGACCTCGTTCAGGATCGTCACGCCCGGGGCCTCCGACAGGCGCGCGGCCATGCGCGCGGCCAGCCGGCACGTCCGGTCGACGAGGTCGCGGACGCCGTCGGCGCCGAGCGTTCGCAGGAGCGCATAGAGCGGGATGACCCGGGCGCGGCGCGACGACTCCGGCACCCAGTCCATGCCCGTCCGCTCCTCGTCGAGCCCGCGCTGCAGGTAGGACGCGCGGAGGCCCATCGCGGCGCGGTGCGGCGCCTGATGGGCGACGATGGCGAGCCCCGAATCGTAGGGGACGTTCAACCACTTGTGCGCGTCGGTTGCCCAGGAGTCGGCGCCGGCCATGCCGGCCACCTGCGGCGCCAGCCTCGGGACCACCTGCGCCCAGAGGCCGAACGCGCCGTCGACGTGGACCCACGCGTTCCTCGCGTGCGCGAGCGCCACGACGTCCCCGAGGGGGTCCGAGGCGCCTGTCGCCACGTTGCCCGCCTGCGCGCACACCACGATCGGTCCATCGAGCCCGCGCAGCACGTCTCCAAGCGCATCGGCGCGCATGCGCCCCTGGCCGTCCACCGGGACCCGGACGAGCTCGTCGGCGCCGATGCCGAGCATCCGCAGCGCCCCGACCGCCGAGACGTGCACCTCGTCACCCACGACCACGGTGAGCCGGGGCGCACGCTGGAGCCCGTCGCGCTCCACGGCCCACCCCGCCCGCCGCAGGACCTCGTGGCGGGCGGCGGCCAGGCACGTGACGTTCGCCATGTGGCAACCGGTGACGAAGCCCACGCTCGACTGCGGCGGGAGGTCCAACAGCTCCAAGAGCCAGCCCGCGACCACGTCCTCCAGGACCGCGGCGGCCGGCGCCATGACGTAGAGCCCGGCGTTCTGATCCCACGCCGACGCGAGCCAGTCCGCCGCGACGGCGACCGGAAGCGCACCGCCCGTCACGAAGCCGAAGTAGCGTGGGCCGATGGTGGCGACGAGCCCGGGGTCGGCGTCGCGGGCGAGGGCCTCGACCACGGCGGCCGGGTCGGCGCCCGTGCGCGGCAGCGGTCCGCCGAGCGTCTCGCGCAGCGCCGCCACCGACGTCCGGCCGCCGACGTGCCGCGCCTCGACGCCGTCGATGAAGTCGGCCCCGCGCGAGGCGGCGGCGAACAGCAGATCGCGCGTGGACATGCGACATGGTAGCGCGAGCTCAGGCATACTCAGGGCTCTGCCCGTCGTCACCATCATCGTCCCCGTGTTCAACGAGTCGGCGACCGTGGCGGCGGTGCTCGACCGCCTCCTGGACGTGCCGCTGCCGGCGGAGCGGGAGATCCTGGTCGTGAACGACGGCTCCACCGACGGCACGCGCGGAGTGCTCGACGCCCTGCCGCCGGACCCCCGCCTGCGCGTGATCCACGCCGACAGGAACGCCGGCAAGGGCCGCGCGATCCGGACGGGGATCGCCGAGGCGCGCGGGGACGTCATCGCGATCCAGGACGCGGATCTCGAACTCGATCCCGTGCAGCTGGCGGCGCTCGTGGCCCCGATCGTCGACGGCCAGGCCCGGGTGGTCTACGGCTCCCGGTTCCTGCGGCCCACCTCGTCGGCCCCCTGGCTGACCGTCGTCGCCAACCGCGTGCTGACGGGCGTCACGAACCTGCTGTACGGCGGGCGCCTCACCGACATGGAGACCTGCTACAAGATCATGGCCACCGACGTGGCGCGCTCGCTCGACCTGGAGTCCGACCGCTTCGACATCGAGCCCGAGATCACGGCCAAGCTCCTGCGGCGGGGCCACGTGATCCACGAGCGTCCGGTCCGCTTCGAGCCGCGCAGCCGGGCCAGCGGCAAGAAGATCGGCTGGCGTGACGGCGTGCGCGCCCTGCAGGTCCTGGTCAAGTATCGCTGGTCATGACGCGCGCCGGGGCCATCGTCCCGGCCGCTGCCAGCCTCGCGCTGGGGGCGGCCATCGTCGGCGCCGCCGCGAGCCTGGCCCTCGGAGCCGCGGCCTGGCACTGGCGGACGGGCGCCGTCGGCGGCTCCGACTCCTCCTGCTACGCGCTGATGGCCAAGGCGTACGCCGAGGGCCGTGTCGAACCCGCGAGCGCGCTCGCGCTGGAGGCGCCGTGGCCGGAGCCGTCCCGGGTGGCCGCGCCCGGAGGGTTCCTGCCGTCGCCGACACAGCCCGGCGGCGCCGTGCCGGTCTGCGCGCCCGGCTACGGCCTGCTCGTCGCGCCGCTCGTCCGACTGTTCGGCGCGGCCGCGATTCACGCGCTGCCGCCGATGGCGGCCGCGTGGGTCGCCTGGGCCGCCTTCCTGATCGCGCGGCGGCTTGCGGGGCCGTGGGCGGGCGTCGCCGCGAGCCTCCTCGTGGCCTGCCATCCCATCGTCCTCTTCCAGGCCGTCCAGCCGATGAACGACATCACGACGGCCGCGATCTGGACCACGGTGGCGCTGATGCTCGTCGCCGGGCGCCCGTGGGCCGTCGGCGCCTTGGTCGGGATCGGGCTGCTGGTCCGGCCGAACCTCGCCCTGGCCGGCGCCGCGGCCATCGTGGCCGTCGGTCTCGTCGCGTCCCGGAGGCCTGGGCCCGACGCCTGGGGACGCGCGGTCCGGGCGGGCGTGGTCGCGGCGCTGGCGGCGGTGCCGGGCGTGGCGGCTGCGCTCGTCCTCAACCGGACGCTGTACGGGTCGCCCTTCACGTCGGGCTACGGCCAGCTCGACACGCTCTTCTCCGCCTCCTACGTCGCCGGAAACGTCCAACGCTACGGCCGTACCTGGCTGGCGACCAGCACGCCGCTGGTGCTGCTGGCGGCGGCGGCCCCCTGGGCGCTGTCCGGGCGGCGACGTCAGGATGCCTGGATGCTCATCGCCCTGGCGTCCGCCCTGGCGGCCGTCTACCTGGCCTATCGCCCGTTCCCGGAGTGGTGGTACCTGCGGTTCTTCCTGCCGGCGGTCGTCCTGTCGCTGGTGCTGGCCTCGGCCGCGGTCGCGGCGCTGGCCGCGCGCGTGCCGTGGCGGGCGGGCGCGGTCGCGGCAGTGCTGGTGGTCGTTGCCGCGGCGGCGTGGGGTGTCACCTCGCCCCCGGCGGCCGAGGCCTTCGGCCTCCGTCGCCTCGAGTCCCGCTTCACGCTGACGGCCGAGACCGTCGCCATGCGGCTGCCTGCCGAGGCGGTCATCGTCACGGTGTGGCCGAGCGGTGCCATCAGATACGCCTCGGGGCACGAGGTGGTCATGTGGGACGCCCTCGACCCCGCGTGGCTGGACCGGGCCCTCGCCTGGCTCGCCGCCACGGGACGCCCTCCGGCGCTCGTCCTCGAGGACTGGGAAGAGCCGGCCTTCCGCGCGCGCTTCGCCGGCCAGGTCTTCGGGGCCCTCGACTGGCCGCCCCGCGTCGACATCGATCGCCGGGTGCGCCTCTACCTGCCGGACGACCGCGCGAGATACCTGGCGGGGGAGCCCGTGCCCACGTCGCACGTCTTCGGTCCGCGCGCTCGCCGCTGAGACCGTCTCCGGTATAGTGCGACGTCGAGGACGGGCATGACCGTGGCATCGATCACCGTGCGCCCGGCCACGGCCGACGACGCCGAGGCCATCGCCGCCATCTACAACGACGGCATCCGCGGACGCGGCGCCACCTTCGAGACGCGCGAACGGACGGCCGACGACGTCAGGACCTGGTTCGCCGACCCGCGCTTCCCGATCCTGGCCGCCGTCGAGGCCGGACAGGTCGTGGGCTGGGCGGCCGCGTCCGCCTACCGGGCCCGCGCCTGCTACGCCGGCAGTCGCCGTTATTTCCATCTACGTGGCGACCAGCCATCACGGGCGAGGCGTGGGCACCGTCCTCATGCCCGTGTTCCTCGAGGCCCTCGAGCAGGCGGGCTTCTGGAAGGTGCTCTCCCGGCTCTTCCCCGAGAACGCCGCCTCGCGCGCCCTGTGCGCGCGGTTCGGCTTCAGGGTCGATCCATCGATGCCACGCGCGACTGACGGCGCGTGTGGCGGGACGTCGATCGTGGAGCGGCTGCTCGGCGGCGGCGGGCCTCGAAGACCGCGGCCCAGCTCGGGGTCGGGTCTCGGGGCCTGGGCGTGCTGGATGACGCTGTCTCGCGACACTTACCCGCACGCGCGCCATGCACTCGATGTCCGTCGCTACGCTGTTCGGGGTGATGCTGATCGCGCTCGCCCTCGGGGCGTGGGTCAACCGCCGGTTTCGGTAGGCTGGCCCGGGCCAGTGCGTCCGCCGCTAGGGCGCTTCCTCCCCAGGTGCAGCCGGCGCTCGGCCGCGGCGAACTTCTCCGCAGCGGCGGGCTCGGGCGCGAGCAGGGAGGCGCCGATGCCGACGGCGAAGGCGAGGGGGATGGAGACGATGCCGGGATTCCGGAGGGGGAAGACGGCGCTCGCGTGCTTCAGCAGATCCACCTGAATCGTCGGCGACAGGTAGATGAGGAGCAGCGCGCTCGCGGTGCCCACGACCACCGAGGCCACGGCGCCGGCGGTCGTGAACGGCCGCCAGAACATCGACAGCACCAGGGCGGGGAAGCTCGCGCTGGCGGCGATGGCGAAGGCCAAACCGACCATGTACGCCACGTTCTGGCCCTTGAAGGCGATGCCCAGGACGATCGACACGACGGCGAGGAGCACGGTCGAGGCGCGCGCCACGAGCAGCTGTTCTCCGCCGTCGGCGTGGCCGTGCCGCACGACGCTGACCCAGATGTCGTGCGACAGCGCGGCGGCGCCGGCCAGGGTCAGCCCGGCCACCACCGCGAGGATCGTGGCGAAGGCGACGGCGGCGATGAAGCCCAGGAACGCCCGACGTCACGGCCTCGGCCAGGAGCGGCGCGGCCATGTTGCCGCCGGCGTCGATGGCGCGGATGGCGTCCTGCCCGACGAGCACCATGGCCCCGAAGCCCAGGACGAACGTGAACAGGTAGAAGATCCCGATGGCGGCCGTGGCGTAGGCGACTGACACGCGCGCCGTCCGGCGCGTCGGCACGGTGTAGAAGCGCATCAGGATGTGCGGCAGGCCCGCGGTCCCGAACATCAGGGCGATGCCGAGCGAGATGGCGTCGATCGGATCCGACACGAGGCGCCCCGGCGCGAGCACCGACGGCCCCAGGCGGGCCGCCGCGTCCGCGAACAGCGCCAGCGGGTTCATCGAGTAGCGGGCCAGGACGAGCAGCGCCAGCAGCATCGCGCCCGTCATGAGGAGCACGGCCTTGACGATCTGCACCCAGGTCGTCGCGAGCATCCCGCCGAAGAGCACGTAGGCCAGCATCACGCCGCCGACGATGACGACGGCCAGCTCGTACGACATGCCGAAGAGCAGGCGGATGAGGTTGCCGGCGCCCACCATCTGCGCGATGAGGTAGAAGGCGATGACGGCCAGGCCGCCGAAGGCCGACGCGACGCGGACGGGCGTCTGGCGCAGGCGGAAGCGGCGTAACGACGTCGGCGAACGTGTAGCGGCCGAGGTTGCGCAGCGGCTCGGCGATCAGGCACACGACCACCGGCCAGCCCACCAGGAAGCCGATGGAGTAGATGAGCCCGTCGAAGCCCGACAGCGCCACGAGTCCCGCGATGCCGAGGAAGCTCGCGGCGCTCATGTAGTCGCCGGCCAGCGCGAGTCCGGTTCTGCAGTGCCGTCACTCTTGTGGCCGGCGGCGTAGAAGTCCTCGGCGCTCTTCGTGCGCCGGGCCGCGAAGTAGGTGATGCCGAGCGAGGCGGCGATGAAGACGAAGAAGAAGAACGTGGCGAGGCCCGTGGGCTCGCCGATGGCGCCGTTCATGCGCGGCCCCCTCTGATCGCGGCCACCTCGGTCGTAGTGCGCGTTGGCCCAGCGCACGTAGGCGAGGATGAGCGCCCACGCCGCGAGGATGACCAGCACGCCGAGGGCGATGCCGACGCTCAGGCCCGGCACCAGGATGCTGCCGAGGAAGCCCTTGCCGTACGCTGACGAGCAGGATGTGAAGACCATGGCGATGGCGGTCATCGCCGCGGTGAGGCCGAGCCCGATCCGCCAGCGTGCGGCGGCGAGCGCCGCGTGATCGGTGGTGGGACGAGCAGTCGTTTGGGCTGCGGGGCGCCAGTCACTCAGGGGCCGAACGCCGCATCATAGTGCCAGGGCGCGTGCTGTGCAACGCGCGGGCCTTGTGCCGGCCCGCGCCGTCTGTAGCACCTGGACCGCGCGGGCGCGCCGTCCCGCGTTCGCCATGCTATCGCGGCCTGGATCGAGCGTCCCCACGATTGAGCAGGAGCCGTTCCCAGCACGACCTGGGGGAGGGCTGCCATGCGTGTGCGTTCGCTCGGCTGGTGTTTCACGATCCTGATCCTGCCGTCGCGGCGTTCGCTCAGGAAGCCACGATCCTCGGCACGGTCACCGACCGGATGAAGGGAAGGCTCCCGGGCGTCACCGTCACCGTCACCTCCCTGACGACCGGGCGTGTTCGCCGACGTGAGCGACGAGCGCGGCGATCACCGCCTGGTTCCCGCCGCCGCCGCTACAAGGTGCAGGCCGAACTGTCGGGCTTCGCCACCGTGATCGTGCCGACATCGATGCCTCGTCGGCCAGGAACCGCACGGTGCCCTTCGCGATGCAGGTGGCCACGCTCAGCGAGACGGTCACCGTCACCGGCGAGTGCCGCTCGTGGACGTGAGCTCGACGCAGGTGGCCGGCAACGTGATCGACGGCAGATGGAAGGTCGCCGCTCCAGGGCCGCAACTGGCTGGAGCTGGCCATGCAGGTCAAGGGCATCACGCAGAACGCCGACAACGCGCCGCGTGACCGTCAGTTCCAGCTCAACTCGACGGGCAGGAGATCACGCAGCAGGTGGCCGGCAGCGGGTTCGGGCAGCCGCGCTTCAGCCGCGAGGCGATTGCCGAGTTCCAGGTCGTGACGAATCTCTTCGACATCACGCAGGCCGCCTTCGTCGGCATCCAGGTGCAGGCGATCCGCGCTCGGGCACCAACAACCTGGACGGCAGCGTCTACGGCTACTTCCGCGACGACAAGATGAACGCGAAGGGACTTCATCGCCGACCGGGTCCTGCCGATGCCCGAACCAGCAGATCGGAGCCGCGGTAAGGGCCGATCATCCGCGACACCTCCACTACTTCCTGTCGGCGAGCGCGAGACTGAGCCCACTACGATCCGCATCGGTGCCTCTTTGCTGCTGGGATCGAGCGGTCCTTCGACACCAAGCTCGTGGAGAACAGCTCTCGGCCGCGCCGACTGGCAGCTGACGCCGACCGACCACATCACCTCGCGCTTCGTCGTTCTGGGACTGGAAGAACCTTCACCCAGTTCGGGGCACCGTCCACCCGTCGCAGGCCGCTGACCGGTCGCGCAAGGCGTTCAATCGTGTCGAACACGGTCGCGCGTGCTCAACAGCACGACCATCCAGGAAGCGCGCGTCAGCTACAGCCACTTCGAAGGACTGGAAGAACTCCCCGCCGTCTCCGCGCCGGCCGACACGCCGAACTACGTGTTCCCGGGCCTCACGGTGGACAGCGCCGGAACTATCCGCAGGACTTCCGGCAGAACACCTACAGCGGGCGCTACGACATCACGTCGAATCTGGGCGCGCACGACCTGAAGGCTGGCGGAATACCTGCGGTGGCACGACACGGCCAGTGGCAGCTTGCTCTCGCGCGGCGAGCATTCGTGTTCCGATTGGTCTTGCCCGACTTGCTGCGCCGGTTTCCGATCGACGCGCGTGGGACGACCCCTCCCGCTGGGACCTCTTCGGGCTTCGATGCCAGCGTCCAGCGGTTCGACCACAGAACTTCGGGGACTGGACGATCGACATCCCGCGCCCACGCTGGCCATCTGATTGGCGACACCTGGAAGGTCATCAACTCGCTGACCGGGTTCAACGGCGGCGTCCGCTGGGACGCGGACTGGGGCGCGCTCGATCCGCCGCACATCACGACCGATGCACTCTTCGACCCGGGCCCGGCTATGTGTCGAACACGGCCCTGAAGCCCGGCGACCGGCTGCACCTGGCGGGCTGCGGTCTGAACAACATCGTGCCGCGCGGTGGCTTCACCTGGAACGTCGGGGGCAACGGATCTCAGATCCGGGGCGGCAGCGGGCTGAGCTTCAGCATTCGACTCCAACACGGACGTTCAGCATCCAGTCGTTCAACGGCGAGCGGATCCTCGTGGAACTCCCTTCGAACGACGGGCAGCCCGGCTTCATCGCCGACCTCGCTGGACGCGGGCCTGACCTCGATCGACTTCCAGAGCGGCCGCGCGCCAGCTCGCGCAGTCGCCGCGCGTCATCGCCAGCGACTACAAGATGCCGCACACGTGGCAGACACGATTGGCTCTCCAGACGCAGTTCGGGCCGCGGATTGGCCCGAAGCCGACCTCACGCACCTCGGAAGGGCTACAACTTCGCCAGGCAGCGGTCCAGTCCTCTACTTCGACCCGGCGACAGGCTACAACCTCAACCTGGCGCGGCGGCCCGATCCGAAGTTCACGCGCATCCAGTGGCTCGAGTCGACGCGGGCAAGGCCGACTACGCCGTCTCGAGCTGGCTCACCAAGCGCTGCCGACAACTGGCAGGCGGGCCTGACCTGCTCCACATGCCGTCCGCACGGCAACACGACGGCTTCCACCAGGGCAGACAACACCACCAATCCCGACGCCGACTGGGCACGCTCCACGGACTTCCAGCGCCACACGCTGCGGCTGAACGCCCTGTGGCGGCTGCCGCTCGGCTTCAACGTCGCCGGCGCGTACTTCTTCGGCTCGGCAACTACTTCGCGACGACTGGTCGCCGCTAGAACCCGTTCGGGCAGAGCGCGGCGGCGGCCAGAACCGCTACGTGACCGCCCCGGTGATTCCGAGCGACGCAGGGATCGCCTTCGATGGGCCGACCTCGTTCGCGGTCGGCGACCCGTGCCGCGCAATGCCCCGACGGGCGAGCCCCTGCACGTGACCGCGTTCCAAGGACATCCAGCGCTCGCCGCGCTGGCCTGTCGCTCGGCCTGATCGAGGTGTTCAACGTTCAACCACGAGAACTACGGCGGACTACACGCGTGATCAACTCGACTTCACCTTCGCAGCTGCGGCAGAACCTCCCGAATGGGCATCGCCGCGCGTGGCGCAGCTGGCCTTCAAGGTGACGCGTTCTAACCACGCGGCTGGCCGCGCCGTCACGGCGCCGCCACTGCCGTCAGATCCGGCTCCGGGCCCCGCTCGCGAGGTCCGGGCCGTGATCCTCGCACGCGGGCCGCGCGCCGGCCCCGGGCGCCGTGGAGACGTCCGGAGACAGGCCGCAGGTCCGGCACGTCTTCGCGGTGGCCCTGAAAGCCTGCGTGCCATAGTCCGCGCGATTTCGGCCGGGATGCGGCGATCCGCGTCGCGGTCTGGAAAAGGCTACGATGCCCAACCCCACCGGCGCGAAGCTCGCATACGCTACTCGGCTCCATTTGGTCGCGCACAGCCGACCTCGCCGTTCTCGCCCAGGAGGCCACCATCATCGACCGTCACGGACGAGACGAAAAGGATGCCTGCGCCACCGTGACCGCCACCGCCCTCGATACGGGCCGCCTGTTCACGGACGTGACCGACGCACGCGGGGACTACCGCCTGCGCGGCCTCCCCGGGCCGCTACAAGGTGCAGGCCGAGCTCCAGGTCGCGACCGCGATCGCCGGAAGCGCCGGCGAGCCCTGGCTCGGCCAGAACCGCACCGTGCCGTTCGTCCTGAAGGTGGCGTCCCTGAGCGAGACCCTCACCGTCACCGCCGAGGCGCCAATCGTGGACGTCAGCTCCACCCAGGGCCGGCAACGTCGATCGGCGGCAGATGGAAGAGCTCCCGCTCCAGGGCCGGAACTGGATGGAGCTGGCGATGCAGGTGAAAGGCATCACTGCCAACGCCGTGGACACCAATCCCGTGCGCGACCGGCAGTTCCAGCTTCAACCCTGATGGCCAGGAGATCACGCAGCAGGTGGCGGGCGGCGGTTCAAGCAGCCGCGGTTCAGCCGCGAGGCGATCGCCGAGTTCCAGGTGGTCACGAACCTGTTCGGACATCACGCAGGGCCGGTCGCTGGGCATCCAGGTGCAGGCCATCTCGCGGTCCGGCACCAACAACGTCGACGGGGTCGGTGCATGGCTACTTCCGCGACGACAAGCTGAATGCGAAGGACTTCATCGCCAACCGCGTGCTGCCGCACCAATCAGCAGGTCGGCGCCATCGGCGTGCGCTGATCGTCCGCGACAGTTTGCACTACTTCTCAGCTACGCAGCGGGAGCGCGAGCCCAACACGATCATCTCGTCGCCCGCGGCCCTGCCGGCTTCACCTGACGTTCCCCAGCAAGCTCACGCAGAACAGCGTCCTCGGGCGCGGCGACTGGCAGCTGGCCCCGAAGGATCACCTCACGTCCCGCTGGTCGTACTGGGACTGGAAGAACCCGTTCACGCAGGTGGCTGGCACGATCACCCGTCGCAGGCGGCGGACCGGTCGCGCAAGGCCTTCAACGTGTCCAATACCTGGTCGCGCGTGCTGAGCGACAAGTTCTGTCCAGGCGCGCTCGGGTGACAGCCACTTCGACTGGAAGAACCTCCTGGCCAGCCGCGCCGGAGAACACCGCCAACTACGTGTTCCCGGGCCTCACGATCGGCCAGCGGCGCAACTACCCGCAGGAGTTCTACCAGAACACGTTCAGCGCGCCACGACATCACCTCCACGCGGTTCCCATGACCTGAAGGCGGCGTCGAGTTCCTGCGCTGCACCGACACCGGGCCGCGGCAGCCGCTGTCGCGGGCGGCGGCACTCTCTCCGACCCTGCCGGCCGACATCGCCCGGCGCGTGCCTCGACGCCTGGGACGACCCGTCACGCTGGGACTTCCAGCGGGCTCGACGCGACGGTCACCCGGTTCGACCAGAACTTCGGCGACTGGACCATCGACATCCCGCGGCCGACCTTCTTCGCGATCTGGATCGGCGACCTGAAGATCAAATTTCGACTGAACGGCGGCGTCCGGTGGGACGCCGACTGGGGGGCGCTCGATCCGCCGCGACACTGCTGATGCGTGGTTCACCTCGACCCGCGCGTGGATAGCGTGACAACACACAAGTCGCGCCGGTCAGCGGCTGTATCCGGGGAACCTTCGCGACATCAACAAATACCAGCCCGCGGCGGCTTCACGTGGAACGTCGGGGGCAAGGGCACGTTCGTGGTGCGCGGCGGCAGCGGCCTCTATTTCAGCATTCCGGACTCGAACACGACCTTCAGCATCCAGTCGTTCAACGGCGAGCGGATCCTCGTGAACTCGTTCCCGAACGACAACCTTCCGGGCTTCATCGCGGATCCGACCCGGGGCCTCTCCGCCGACGACTTCCTGAGCGGGCGCGCGCCGCTGCCCGCGCAGTCGCCGCGCGTCATCGCGAGCGACTACAAGATGCCCTACACGTGGCAGAGCACGATCGGGTTCCAGAAGCAGCTCGGGGAGCGCTTCGGCGTGGACGCCGACCTGACACACTGGAAGGGCTACAACTTCGCGCGCCAGCGCGATCCGAACCTGGCGTTCAACCCGGCGACGGGCTACAACCTGCCGCCGACGGCGGCGAACCGTCCCGATCCCAAGTTCGGCAAGATCCAGTGGCTCGAGTCGACCGGACACGCCGACTTCGCCGCGATCTCGAGCGGCCTGAACAAGCGCTACGCCAACAACTGGCAGGCGGGCGTGACCTACACGTACATGCTGTTCATGCACGACGACACCACCAACTTCCAGTACGAGGGCAACAACCCCTTCGACCCCGACGCCGAGTGGGCGCGGTCCCAGGAATTCCAGCGGCACACGCTGCGATTCAACGGGATCTATCACCTGCCGTTCGACATCAACCTGTCGGGCGCGTACCTGTTCGGTTCGGGCAACTACTATCAGACGACGATCGCGGCGACGCCCTACGGCCCGGTCGGGAACAACCGGACGGTAACGGCCGCCATCACCGTGCCGTCGGACGTGCAGGACCGGTTCGACGGGCCGACCTCGTTCGCGGTGGGGGACGTCATCCCGCGCAACGCGCTCAAGGGGCAGCCGCTGCACCGCGTGGACCTGCGTCTCGCGAAGGACATCCCGCTGGGCAACGGCATGCGGCTGGGCCTCATCGTCGAGGGCTTCAACATCCTCAACCACAAGAACTACGGCGCCTACCAGAGCACGCTCAACCAGGCGAACTTCGGGACGCCGCGCCAGAACCTGCTGAACGCCTACCAGCCGCGCGTCGGCCAGGTCGCGTTCAAGCTGTCGTTCTGACGGGAGGAGCGCGCACGGGGTCCCGCGGGGACCACGGACCGGGAGGCAACAAGGGGGCGGCTGGCGCGTGCGTCGGCCGTCCCTCGTCCTGTACGGCTCTCACGCGTCGGGAATCGCGACGAGGGGGAGGTCGTGCGCCTCGGCCAGCGACGTCCATTCCGCGCACGACCGCGCGGCGGCCGGCGATGCCAGCGGCGCGTCGAGTGGCAGGTCGAGGACCGCATAGAGACGGGCCCGGAAGTGGGGCTCGAGCGCCGCGACCGCCAGCCGTCCGTCCCGCGTGCGGTAGACGTTGTAGGCCGGATCGCCGCCGCCGAACCGGCCGCCCGACACCGTGAGGCCGTGCCGCAGTGGGGCCGCGAGCGAGTCGAGCGCGTCGCGCAGGCCCACCACGGTTCGAGTGCCCGGGGGGCCGGCGAGCGCGAGGAGCACGGCGGACACGACGCGCTCGGCGCCGATCAGGTCGGCGAGCAGCGTGATGGGCAGGCCCTCGCGGAGGAGACCGGCACCCGCCTGATAGGTCAGGTCGTGGCCCGCGACATCGGGCTCGCGCACGTCGCCCACGATGGCGACGGTCCGCAGGGCCGGGTGCCTCGCGGTCAGGGGCTCGGGCGCCAGGCCCAGGCGGACCAGTGCGGCCGGGCGCTGGCTGGTGATCAGGACGTGGGCGGCCGCGAGGAGGTCGTCCAGCGCCGCCCGCCCGGGCGCGGTCTTGAGGTCCAGCGTCCTCCGCTCGACGCCGCGATGGAGCTCGTCGTACCACGCCCGGCTGTAGAGCGCGAGCGGGTCCCCGGCCGGCGGCTCCACCTTCACCGCGTCGGCGCCCTCGCCCACGAGCCGCGCCACGGCCGCCGGGCCGGGCACGTTCAACGCGAGCGAGACCACGCGGATGCCGTCGAGCGGAGCCACGGCGCGAGTCTATCCGGTCGGTGCGCCGGCCCGCGAGCCCGGCTCGACCTCGCCGGACGCGACCAGGGCACGGGCGCGGTCCAGCGCGGCGTCGACGTTGGGCAGGATGTTCACGGCGCCGACGTGGTGCACGAACTCTGCGCGCGCGAGATAGGCGGCCGGCTGCTGACGGGCGCCGCAGAACAGCATGCGGCGGCCGGAGCGCACCACGCGGTCGTGGAGCCGTTCGAGCGCGTCCACGCCCGTGGCGTCGATCGCGGTCATGTTTCTGAGGCGGAGGATGACGATCGCGTCGAACTGCTCCACGTCCGCCGTCGCCTCGTCGAGCAGCGTCGTCGTGCCGAACAGGAAGGGGCCGTGCACGCGCACGATGCTCACGTAGGGCGGGATGTCCTTGCCCTGGAGGACGTGCGGCCGGCCCTCGTCGATGTAGGCCTCGGTCACGCCCTCGACCGTGGTGGTCTGCGACACGCGGTGGACGTAGAGCAGGGCCGCCAGCACCATGCCCGACTCGACCGCCACCGTCAGGTCGGCCACCACCGTGAGGACGAACGTGAGCAGCCACACGGCGATGTCCGTCCACTCGAGCTTCAGGATGGACGGGATCTCAGGCCACTCGCCCATGTTCCAGGCCACCACGAGCAGCACCGCCGCCAGCGTCGCCAGCGGCACCGACGAGGCCAGCGGGGCGAAGACGGCGACGACCGCCGCGAGCGTCACCGCGTGGACGAGGGCGGCCACGGGCGTCCGGGCGCCGGCGCGGTAGTTCGTGGCGGTCCGGGCGATCGCGCCCGTCACCGGCAGCCCGCCCACGAGAGGCACGAGCACGTTGGCCACGCCCTGTGCGACGAGCTCCGTGTTCGAGTCGTGGCGGTCGCCGGTCATGCCGTCGGCCACGACGGCGGACAGCAGGCTCTCCACCGCGCCGAGGAGCGCGACGGTGATGGCGGACGGCAGGAGGGGCAGCACGAGGTCCGCGCGGAACTCCGGCACGTGCACGGCCGGCAGATGGCGCGGCAGCCCGCCGAACACGCTGCCGATGGTGGCGACCGGCAGGTCCAGCAGGCGCACGGCCGTCGTGCCGACCACGAGGGCGGCGATGGCGCCGGGCAGCCTTGGCGCGAGGCGCGGCACGCCCAGGCAGATGGCGAGCGACGCCGCCGTGACGCCGAGCGCGGCCGGGTTGAGTGACGGCAGGGCGTCCGCCAACGCGCTCATGCGCGCGAAGAACTCGCCCGGCGGCGTGCCCGGCAGGCCAAGGGCGTCCTTGATCTGGGTCGTGGCGATGAGGAGGGCGATCCCGTTGGTGAAGCCGATGACGATCGGCCGCGGGATATAGCGCACGGCGGTCCCCAGCCCCGACAGGCCCAGCGCGACCAGGATCACGCCGCCCATCATCGTCACCAGGAACAGACCCGACAGGCCGAACTTGGCGATGATGCCGGCCACCACGACCACGAAGGCCCCGGTCGGGCCGGACACCTGGATGGTCGAACCGCCGAGCGCCGCCACGACCAGGCCGCCGACGATGGCCGTGTGCAGTCCGGCCTCGGGGCCCACGCCGCTCGAGATGGCGAACGCCATCGCCAGCGGCAGCGCGACGAGCCCGACGGTCAGGCCCGCAATCAGGTCGGAGACGAACGTCTGGCGGGAGTAGTGCCGGAGACTGGAGGCGAGTGCCGGCCGCCACGGGGCGACCGGCAGTCTTGAGAGGAACGTCGCGATACGCGGGACCGCCTTGCGCCTAGTGTACGACCTCGTGCGTCGGCGCGTCCTCGGACTTCCGCGTGAGGCCCTGGATCTGCAGGAGCGGCGCCGACGGCTGCTCCTTCAGCACGTGCTGACGGTAGAGCCGCTCCATCTCGTCGTGGCGGCGCTGCTCTTCGGGCGAGCGCTCGCGGCGCCGGGCCTGGAGCTTCTCCTCGCGTGCGTTCTTGGCGACCCCGAGGTCGTCCAGGTCGGTCTGCGCGCCCTTGGCGACCGCCTCCGGGTTCAGGGCGAGCGAGTGGGCCGTGGTCGGCAGCGGCACCGCCTTGTTGCCGGCGAAGATCTCGTGGCGGCCGTGCTCCTCGTACCATTTCGTGAGGGTGGCCGTCATGTGCATCTTCTCGATGATCTGCCGCCAGCCGATGCCGGTGTTGTAGGCGCAGAACGAGATCTCGCCCTGCTGGGTGGCGTAGGGGATGATGCACATCTCCGTGCGCCGGAAGTCGTAGTTGAAGAGGTCCTGGAACCACATGCCCGCGATGAACAGGAAGTTCCAGCGGTCGGCGCGGCGCCGCGCGATGTCGTCGGCCGTCCGCGTGGCCTCCACGCTGCCGTACCTCTGGTCGGCGTCCTTCGACGCGCCGAAGGTCTTGTCGAACTTCTTCAGCAGGTCCGTGAACCGGAAGTGGGTCGGCGACTTGAACGCGTCGTAGTTGCGGGCCAGCGCCAGCGCCATTCCCAGGACGGACAGGAACCGCCCGCGCCCGGCGTCGGTCACGGCGGCCACGTCCTTCGCGAGCTGCTCGCCCTTCAGGAACGCCGTCACCGGGACCGCCTCCCGCGTCTCCTTGTCGATCATGACGGCCATGCCGACGCCGCAGTTCGGGTGGCAGCCGCACGTCAGGTTGCCCCACTGGTACTCGGGCCCGTGGACCTGGTCCGCCCAGTCGGTGAACGTGCCCATGAACGAGATCGGGAACCAGTCGCGGACCGGCTCGCCCATGCCCGTCTGGTTCTTCACGTCGTGCGCCAGGTGAGACAGGGTGTAGCGCTGCGCGGCCCGGCGCTCGGGCGTGATCTCCTCGTCGCGCCCCGTGAAGCTCACGGGCTGGAACGACAGGAAGTTGATCTTCTTCGGGTTGTCGAGGGCGAACTCGATGACCCGGCCCACCTGCTCGTTGTTGACGCCGTTGACGATCGTGATGACGGGCACGATGTCCACGCCGGCCGCGTACAGGTTCTCGATGGCCTGGAGCTTCACGTCGAACAGGTTGCCGACCCGGCGGTGCGAGTTGGCGGCGTTCCCGATGCCGTCGAACTGCAGGTAGGCGTAGCGGAGGCCCGCCTCGGCCGCCTGCTTCGCGAACTCGGGCGACTTGGCGAACTCGATGCCGTTGGTGGCGGCCTGGACCGACGTGTAGCCGATCTGGCGCGCGTACCGGATGGCGTCCAGGAAGTAGGGCGACAAGGTGGGCTCGCCGCCCGAGAACTGCACCGACATCTGGCGTTTCGGCTTGATGCTGATCGCGTTGTCGAGCACCGTCTTGATGTCGTCCCAGGTCAGCTCGTGGACGAAGCCCACCTGGTTGGCGTCCATGAAGCACGGGTCGCACATCATGTTGCAGCGGTTCGTCAGGTCCACCGTGAGGACCGCGCCGCGGCCGTACTTGATCGTGCTGCTGCCGTGGTTGTGGAGCGTGGCATCGTTGTGGGCCCGGATGTCGCGGCCGGGGAACACCTCCTCGAGGTGCTTGAAGAACGCGGTGTCCATCGCCATGACGTCCTCGAAGCGGCCGTGCACGGGGCACTCCTTCACCATGAGGATCCGGCCGTCACGCTCGAGGATCGTCGCCTTGATCTCGCCCACCTTCTCGTCGAGCAGGGACGAGACGGGCTTCTTGCCGTCGAGGATCTCCTGCCGCGCTTCGCGGACGCAGGTCGGACACAGCGAGTCGGTCTGGCGCGGCCAGCCCAGCGTGGGCTTGGTTTTCTGGTGCGACTTCAGCATCGGCTCGTCGGACCACGTGGGCGTGAAGGCGGCGCCGGGAGCGATGCGGTTGAGGCGCGAGAACACGGCCCACGCGCCGTTGGCTGCGATTGACAGACCCTTCTCCACGTACTTGACGGGTGCGTGCATTGTTCAGGTCTCCAGGTGGGCAGACGGCTCGACCCCGATGGGTGGGGAGGGTCGGCGTCCGGGATGCACCAACATCTGATGCTCCTTCTGTAGTCCCGTTTCAGGCCTGACGTCAATGCCCCGCTGCCCCCCGCGACGGACCCGGGAGCGTCTCCGCGCCCGGCGGCGGGCGCTGGTAGACTCTCGCGCATGGGTGTCCTGCGAGTCGCAGCGGTGATCGTCGCGGCCATGCTCGCCGGCGAGGCGCCGGCCGTCACGCAGGCGCCCCCGTCTCCGCCGCTGCTCCTGACACGGGCGACAGTGATCGACGTCGTGACGGGCGCCGTGCGGTCCGGGCAGACCCTGGTGCTGTCCGACGGCCGGATCCAGGCGATCGGCGCCGCGCCGGCGCCGGATACCGGCAGCCGCAGAATCGACCTCGGCGGGCGCTTCGTGGTGCCGGGGCTCATCGACGCGCACGTCCACATCGCCAGCGCGGCGGCGATGCGGGCGGCCCTCGAGAGCGGCGTCACGACGGTACGGAGCGCCGGCGTGTCCCACTTCGCCGACGTCGGGCTCCGGGAGCTCGTGTCGCGGGGCTCGCTGCCCGGGCCGGACGTGCTGGCGGCGGGCTACCACGTCCGTCCTCAGCCGGCGCCGGAGGCGTTTCTGGACGCCCCGGACCTCGGGGACCTCCTCACGCAGGGGCTCACCTCGGCCGACGCGCTGCGCCGCTTCGTCCGCGCCAACCTCGGCCGGCAGGTGGATTGGATCAAGGTCCTGGCCACGGAGCGGGCCGGCACGCCCGACACGGATCCCCGCAAGCAGGTCTACACCGAAGCCGAGCTCGCGCTGGTCGTGAACGAAGCCGGCGCCCGCGGCGTCCCGGTGATGGCGCATGCGCACGGCGCCGAGGGAGCGCTCGCCGCCGTGCGCGCGGGCGTCCGGAGCATCGAACACGGGACGTTCCTGACGGACGAGACGCTGCGGCTGATGGCGTCCCGGGGCACCTATTTCGTGCCGACCGTGGATGTCGTCAACGACCTCGCGTCGCCGGGCGGCGAGTACGACAACGCCGCCCTGCAGCGCCGAGGCCAGATGCTGAAGCCCGTCCTGGTGGAGACGATCGCCCGCGCCCGCGCCGCCGGCGTGACGATCGTCACCGGGTCGGACACCGGATACGGACCGGACAGCACGGCGCGCATCCCGCGCGAAATCCAGGAGCTTGTGGCGGCGGGCCTGCCGCCGCTGGCGGCGCTGCAGGCGGCCACCAGCGCCAACGCCGAGATGTTGCGCCTCGCGACGCGGATTGGCCGGCTGGCGCCGGGCTTCGAGGCCGATCTCGTCGTCGTGGACGCCAATCCCCTGGACCGGCCGCGGACGCTGCTCGACCCGCTCCTGGTCGTGAGCAACGGCCGCGTGGTCGTCGACCGCCTCGCCTTCGGCAAATAGCGCGGGGGACCGCGCCGGGCTCGGGCAGAATACGGCCCATGCAGCGATCGGGTGTCGCCGATCTGCCCCTCCACGGCGGCCGCGTGCCCCAGTGGCTGGCGGCCAGGATGACGGCGCTCGGCACGGCCATCACCGAGACCGTGGTCCATCACTACGGACGGGGCGCGTTCCTGGCGCGGCTGAGCGATCCGTACTGGTTCCAGGCACTCGGCGCCGTGATGGGGATGGACTGGCACTCCTCCGGCATCACGACCTCGGTGATGGGAGCGCTGAAACGCGGGCTCAGCCCCCGCGCGCACGAACTGGGCATCCATGTCTGCGGCGGGCGCGGCCGCCACTCGCGCCGGACACCCGACGAGCTGCGGGCCATCGCCGACCGCGTGGGCGTGGACGGCGACGCCCTGGCCCGCGCGAGCCGGCTGACGGCCAGGGTCGACAACAACGCCGTGGACGACGGCTTCCAGATCTACCTGCACGCGTTCGTCGTCACCGTGGAGGGGCAGTGGGCGGTCGTGCAGCAGGGCCTCAGCCCGGAGCGGCGCCTCGCCCGCCGCTATCACTGGCACTCGCCGACCGTGGGGAGCTTCACCGCCGACCCGCACAGCGCCATCGTGGGCGAGTCCGAGGGCGTCATCCGCAACCTCGTGGACGCCCGCGCGTCGGCCGCGCGGCAGGCGCTCGTGACGATTGCCCTGGACGACCCGTCCGCGGTCCTACGGACCGTGCGGCGCCTCGAGATGCCGGCGCGCCACGAGGTCGGCGCGAGCGACGTCCGGGAACGACGCCTGGGCGCCGTGCTGGCCCTGGCCCACGAGCGCGGTCTCAGCGACTTCGCGTCGTTCCTCCTGCTCGAACAGCTCGGCCCGCGGACGCTGCAGTCGCTGGCCCTGGTGGCCGAGGTGGTCCACGGCGCGCCCACGCGCTTCGACGACCCGGCGCGATTCTCCTTCGCGCACGGCGGCAAGGACGGCCATCCGTTCCCCGTACCGCTCGCGGTCTACGACGAGACGATCGGCGTGCTGCGGCGGGCACTCGATGGGGCGGCCGTGGGACGGTCGGAGAAGCTCGACGGATTCCGGCGCCTCGACGCCTTCACGCGCGCGATCGAGCGGCGCGCGGCGCCTGCCGCGGACGTGGAGGCCGTCATCGCGCGGGAACGGGCGCTGTCACCGGGCTACGGCGGACGGACGGTCTTCGACGACCGGCGCGTCCGCGGCGCGCCCCGGCCCCGCCGCGGGCAGCTGCGGCTGTTCGGGCGGGACGACACGCCGGACAGGTAGCCGCCGCATCGCCGCGGCGTCCTCAGCCGGCCACCGACGCGACGATCGCGGCCGTCACATCCGTGGTTCTCGCGGTCCCACCGAGATCGGGCGTCCGGACGCGCCCGTCGGCGAGCAGCTGTTCGAGCGCGGCGACCACCTCGCCGCTCGCGTCGGGCTCCCCGAGGTGTTCCAGCATCAGGGCCGCGGCCCAGATGGCGCCGACGGGATTGGCGACCCCTCGGCCCGCGATGTCTGGCGCGGATCCGTGGATGGGCTCGAACATCGACGGGCTGCTCCGGGCCGGGTTGAGGTTGGCGCCGGGCGCCACGCCGAGCGAGCCGGTGATCGCCGCGCCCAGGTCGGTCAGGATGTCGCCGAACAGGTTCGACGCCACCATCACGTCCAGCGAGTCCGGGTGGGTCACCATGCGCGCGGCCAGCGCGTCCACGTGGTACTTCTTCACGGTGAGCGCGGGGAAGTCGCGGGTGACCTCGTCGACGACCTCGTCCCAGAGCACCATCGAGTGCTGGAGGGCGTTGGACTTGGTCGCGCTCGCCAGGAGCTTCCGCGGACGGCGCATGGCCAGCTCGCAGGCATAGCGGACCACTCGCTCCACGCCCCGCCGTGTGAAGAGCCCGGTCTGTTCGGCGACCTCGTGCGGCGTGCCCCGGTGCAGCCGCCCGCCGAGCCCGGCGTACTCGCCCTCGGAGTTCTCGCGCACGCACACCCAGTCGATGTCCGCGGGGCTCCGCCCGGCCAGCGGCCCCGGCACGCCCGGCAGGAGCCGCATCGGGCGCAGGTTCACGAACTGCTCGAACCGCTGGCGGATCGGCAGGATGAGCTCCCACACCGACACGTGGTCGGGCACGCCCGGCGCGCCGATCGCCCCAAGGAAAATGGCGTCGGCCGTCCGCAGCCGGTCGAGCGCGTCGGCCGGCATCATCCGCCCCTCGCGCAGGTAGTACTCGCAGCCCCACGGATGGGCGGTGGTCCGGACCTCGAACCCGTGCCGTCGGGCGACCGCTTCGACCACGGCCATCGCCGCTGGGGTGACTTCCTGTCCGATGCCGTCGCCCGCGATCACGGCGATGTCGTAGTGGTTCATTGAGAGCGTCCAGGGTCCCGGGGCCCGGCGCTCGGGTCCTGGGACGAAAATCGTGTGACGGAAGTGAGTAGCGCGAACTGCCTCGACCAATCCCGAGCCCCGGGGCCCGGCGCTTCACACGCCGGGCGGCGTGAACCGCCCATCCGCCGCCAGCCATCCGCCATCCGCGTAGAGGACGGCGCCGGTCACGTAGCTGGCGGCGTCGGACAGGAGAAACACGGTCGGGCCGGCGATTTCCTCGGGGCGGCCCCAGCGGTTCATCGGGTTCTTGGCGGCGTAGGCCGCGTACCACTCCGGCACGGCCTTGATCGGGGCCGTGAGCGGTGTCTCGATCACGCCGGGGCCCACCGCGTTCACGCGCACGCCGAGCGGCGCCCACTCCGTGGCCGCGGTCCTGGCGAGCTGGAGGATGCCGGCTTTCGTCATCGCATAGACGGCCTGGCCCGGCTCGGTGGCCACCGAGCGAATCGAGCTGAAGAGCACGATGCTGCCCGAGCCCTGCGCCGTCATGATGCGGCCGGCTGCCGACAGCACGTTGAAGTTGCCGCGCAGGTTCACGCGGACCACGCGATCGAACTCCTCGCCCGAGTACTTGAGGATCGTCTTCCTGACGTTGATGGCCGGCGTGCAGGCCAGGCCGTCGATCCGGCCGTGAGCGGCAGCCAGGCCGTCGAAGCAGGCGGCGACGGCCGCCTCGTCCACGATGTCGACGACGCCGCTCTCCGCGGCGCCCCCGTCGGCGGCGATGGCGGACGCCGTCGCCGCGGCCGCGTCCGCCTTCACGTCGAGGCAGATCGCGCGGCCGCCCTGCCGCGCCACGGCGGCCGCCACGGCGGCCCCGATACCGGAGCCCGCGCCGATCACCACGATCACCTTGCCATCCAGCCGGAACAGGTCGGTCACGAATCGCTCCTCACACCGGGGCGGCGGACGGGCCGGGTCCCGGCGGCGTCGGCCGCCTGACCGCGGCCACCAGGAAGAACGCCGCGGCGGCCGCCACCAGGCCCGCCAGGCTCGGGTTGAACCAGATCGTGCGCGCCGCCCACGGCTGCGCGTTGAGATACAGCAGGACCCCCATCCCGGCCGCGACCGACGCGAGCGCCTCGGGCGTGCCGGCGCGGCGGACGTAGAGGCCGGCCGCGATCGGCACGAACAGGCTCACGCCCAGCAGCGAGTAGAAGATCGTCAGCGCCGCGATCACGTTGGGCAGCCGGACGGCCAGGAGCACCCCGGCCAGCCCGCCGACGGCCGCGGCGACGCGCGCCACGAACAGCACCTGCCCGTCGGTCGCGCGCGGGTTCACGAAACGCTTGTAGAGGTCCTGCGAGAGCGACGTGGACAGCATGAAGAGGATGGCGTCGCAGGTGCTGACCTCCGCGCTGAAGACGGCGGCGAGCCCGATGGTGCCGAGCAGCCACGGCATGGACTGCACCAGCAGCGTCGGCAGCACCAGGTCGCGGGCCTCGAGCCCGGGGTGCAGGTGCCGCGCGGCCAGGCCCAGCACGAGCGGCACGCACGCGAAGACCATCTGTGCCACGCCGGCCGCGCCGATGCCGAGCCGCACGGCGCGCTGGCTCTCGGCGCCGTACGCTTTCTGGACGAGGCCCGGCGAGATGACGAACGCCGGCCCCAGGAGCGCCAGGAAGGCGTAGCCGGAGCCAGGGCCGCTCGAGTACAGCGGATCCCAGAACGTCGCGGGCAGGCCCGGCGTGGCGGCGATGCCAGCCAGGCCGCCCGCCGCCGAGATCGCGAGCGGCACGGCGACCAGGAGACCCGTGAGCAGGACGCCGAGCTGGACGGCGTTGACCCACGCCGAACTCAGCAGGCCGCCGGCGGAGAAGTAGATGGTCATGGCGATGCCGCCGATCGCCGCGCCGACCGGCCGCGGGATGTCGGCGACCGCCGCGAGGACCGCGGCGCCGGCAATGAGCTGCCCGGCGAGAATCGCGAGCGTTCCGAGCCAGAGGAGGGCCGCCAGCAGGCCCCGCACGAGCGGGCCGTACCTGAGCTCCAGGTAGTCGCCGGCCGTGAGCAGCCCGTGATCGGCGGCTTCCTTCCACAGGCGCGGTCCGATCCAGAACGCGAGCACCAGCGAACCCAGGCCCGCCGCGCCGTTCCAGAACCACGCGCTGACGCCGTCGATGTAGGCCTGGCCGGCGGCGCCGATGGTGGTGCCGGCGCCGATGTTGGCGGCCAGGACGGTGGAGAAGACCAGCGGCGCCGACAGCCGCCTGCCGGCGACGAAGAAGTCGGCGCTGCCTCGGACCCGGCGGCCGACCCACACGCCGAAGGCCGTGAGGGCGGCCGAGTAGAGCAGGAGGAACGCGAGCTGCATCGGGGCCGCCGGGCGTGTCTATCGCCGCGGCAGGTCCCGCGCCGCGGGCAGGTTCGGCAGGCCCGTCGCCTCGGTGGCGGCCCGTACGATCGCCCTCGCCATCACGTCCGCGGCCAGTGCCCCGATCTGCGTGATGTTGGCCTCGCCCGTCCAGCGGCCGGTGGCCAGCGAGAACACCGTGTCGCCGTCGCCCATGGTGTGGGAAGGAAAGATGGCCCGCGCGTAGCCGTCGTCGGCCATGAGCGCCATCCGGTGGGCCTCCGCCTTCGTCAGGCGGGCGTTGGTGGCCACGAGGCCGATGGTCGTGTTCTCCCCGGGACGGGCGGGCCGCGGCGGGGGGCCGGCCCTGAGGAGCTTGCGCGCGTCGGCGAAGGTGTCGTCGGGATTCCTGACGCCAGCCACGACCTGGCCGGTGTCGGGGTCGATGATGTCGCCCACCGCATTCACCGCCACGATCGCGCCGACCACGAGACCGTTGGGCATCGCGATGGCGTAGCTGCCCAGGCCCGCCTTCATCGCGCGCCCCTGGCCGCCGGACTTGCCGACCGTGGCGCCGGCGCCGGCGCCGATCGAGCCTTCCTTCACCGCGTCGCTCGTGGCCGCCGCCGCGGCCTTGTAGCCGCAGTCGGCCGTGGGCCGGATCGATGGATTGCCGCCCACCGGCAGGTCGAACAGGATGGCCGACGGCACGATGGGCACCTTGGCGATGCGCACGTCCCAGCCCATGCCGTGCTCTTCGAGCCACTTCACGGTGCCCGTCGCGGCGTCGAGGCCGAAGGCGCTCCCGCCGGACAGGACGACCGCGTTCACCTTGTCCACCATGTTCGACGGGTCGAGCAGGTCGGTTTCGCGGGTGCCCGGCGCGCCGCCGCGCTGGGCGACGCCGCCCACCGCGCCCTCGCCGTCCACGAGGATGACGGTGCACCCGGTGGGGCGCCCGGCGAGGGTGATCGAGCCCACCTTGATCCCGTCCACGGCCGTGATCCCCCGGGGATCGGGACCGGCGGCGGCCCCCGCCAGGGCGGCGCCCGCGGCCACCGCGGCTGCGAGCGCGAACGAGAGAGCACGGCGTGACCGGGCGGTGGGACGGTGAAGGACGCGCGTCATCGGGGACCTCGGCCGGTCCGCGCGAAGGGCCCTCGCCCGGTCGCGGACCGCGGTCGTGATGTTACGGGATAGGGCCGGTGTTGACCAAGCGCGCCGTTGCTTTCAAGATGATGCGATTGTGGGTGTCGACCGTACCACCGTTGATCGGGTCGTCGCGGCCGTGGACGCGGCGGCCGACGAGATCGTCGCCTTCACCGCGGACCTGCTGCGGATTCCCACCGTCAACCCGCCGGGCGAGGAGTACGAGACGTGCGCGCGCTTCCTCGGCGAACGCCTGCGGGACTTCGGGTTCGACGTCCACTACGTGGCCGCCGACGGCCATCCCGATCACACGGCGCGCCACCCGCGCGTGAACGTCATCGGCCGGCGCACGGGGCGCCACGCGCATCCGCTCGTGCACCTCAACGGCCATTTCGACGTGGTGCCGGCGGGAGCCGGCTGGACGGTGGACCCCTTTGGCGGCGTCGTCCGCGACGGCCGGATCTACGGGCGTGGCGCGTGCGACATGAAGGCCGGCATCGCTGCCGCCGTGTTCGCCGCCGAGACGCTGCGGCGGGCGGGCGTCGACCTGCCCGGCACCCTCGAAGTGAGCGGCACGGTCGACGAGGAAAGCGGCGGGCTGGCCGGCGTGAAGTACCTCGCCGACGAGGGATGGCTCGCGAAGGACAAGACCGACTACGTGATCATTCCCGAGCCCCTCGACGTGGACCGTGTCTGCGTCGGGCACCGCGGCGTCTACTGGTTCGAGGTCGAGGCGCAGGGCCGCATCGGCCATGGCAGCATGCCGTTCCTCGGCGCCAACGCCATCGAGGGGCTCGGCCGTTTCCTGCACCTCGTGGAGCACGAGCTGAAGCCGCGGCTCGCCGGCCGGATGACCGACGTGCCCGTGGTGCCCGCCGGCGCCCGCCACGCCACGATCAACACCAACGGGATCGAGGGCGGTCAGCCCGTCGACGGCGTGCAGACGCCGTGCGTGGCCGACCGCTGCCGCGCCGTGTTCGACCGGCGCTTCCTGATCGAGGAAGGGCTCGACGCCACGCGGGCCGAGATCGCCGAGTTCGTGGGCCGCGCCCGGCACCTGGCTCCCGACATCCGCTTCGAACTGCACGATCGGCTGATCGTGCATCCCACCCGGACGCCCGACGACTCGCCGATCATTCCGGCGCTCACCGGCGCGATTCGCCGCGTCCTCGGCCGGGAGCCCGCGCTCGTCGCCAGCCCCGGCACCTACGATCACAAGCACGTGGCCCGGGTGGCCGGCGTCCCGCACTGCGTCGCCTACGGCCCGGGCGAGCTCGTCCTGGCCCACCAGCCCGACGAGTACTGCGCGATCGACGACCTCGTCGCCGCCACGAAGGTCATCGCCATCGCGACGCTCGAGCTGATGGGAGCGAACACAGCGGCCAGGGGCTACTGAGCACTCTCCAGGTGCGCCGCCCACGCGTTCACGATCGGCGCGAGCGAACCCCGGGTCAGGGCGTAGGCGCGCGCCCACGCCCGGGCCTGGGTGCGGTCGCCCGCGATGCTGGCCGCGTCGGTGCCGGCCGCGTGCCGCTGATACAGCGCGAAGACGCCCGTGGCCAGTGCGGGACCGTCCTTGGCGCCCGGGCCCGACAGGTAGCGCGTCAATAGCGGCAGGGCCTTGGCGGCATCGCCCGCCAGGGCGTAGGCGAGGGCCAGATCGCGGGTCGTCCGGCCGTCGCCGGCCGTGGCGCCCGCGGCCTGCTCCAGCGGGGCCACCGCCGCGCGAGGCTGGCCGTTGCGGATCCAGGTCTCGGCCGCGAGGCGCCCGAACGCCGGGAACGTCCCGGCCGGGACCGCCATGAGGAGGCCCGCGGCGTCCTTCTCGCGCTGCTGCATGAGCAGGCAGGCGCCGAGCATGGCACGCGCGACGGCGAAGCTGCCCTGCAGGCGCATGGCCGTCTCGAACTGCGTCGACGCGCGGTCGTACTGGGCCTTGGCGAAGAAGTCCATGCCGCGCACGAACGCCGCCACGCTCTGGTCGCCGGCGCTCAGCGCTTCGAGCGCTCCGTCCGTCATCTGACCGCCCCGGGCCGTCTTGATGGCCGCGAGCACGCCCGGCGTCCGCCCCTGCTCCACGGCCTGCCACAGCGCGGACATCGTCGCCGCGTCCAGCAGGTCGTCCTTCGACACGGCGGGCAGCGAGCCCGTGACGGCGGCGTGGAGCTCGGCCGGCGTCGCGATGGCGCCGCCGTCGGCCGCCGCGATGCGCGTCGTGGGCACGACCTTGAACGGACGGATGAGCGCGCCGCGGGAGACGCCGTTCTCGGTGAAGGTCACCTTCGCGATGTACGACCCCGGCGGCACGGCGGCGACGTCGACGCGCCCCTGGGCCACCCGCACCTCGGGCGACGAGCCCTCGGTCACCGGCAGGGTCTGGGACAGGAGCACGCTGCTCGCCTCGTCGCGCTGGATGTCGAGACGCGCGGTGACCGCGGCCTGGCTCGCCGCGGGCGCGTACGCCTCGGCGAGCGCCACCAGCCGGCCGTCGTAGATGCGGGGTTCGACCACGGGCGCAACGCCCTCGGTCCCCCGAGGCTCGGGAGCGACGATCAGGTCGCCCAACGCCAGCGCGTCGCCGTCCATCGCCCAGGCCTGGACCTCGCGCTCCACGCTGCCCACGCGCTTCTCCTCGTTCGCGAGCGCGACCCGCAGGCGGTAGTTGCCGGGATCCAGCGTCAGGATCGTGGCGAGGCTGGCCAGGGTGTCGTCGCCCTCCACCGTCTGCAGGTCGCGTGAGCCTTCGGTGGCCGCGATGACCTTGCCGTCCTGCGTGGCCACGACCACGCCGGCCGCGTAGGTGAGGGGCTCGTCGGCTTCGCGCTCCACTTCCGTGGCCACGACGAGCCGGACCCGCGACGTGCCCGGTTCCTTGTAGGTCCAGGTCGTGACGCGCATCGGAAGGGCCGTGGCCGGCAGGGCGGATCTGAGCGTCCGCTTCAGCGCCTCGACGGGCGTGGCGGCCGGCGGGCCCTCGGGGGACAGGAACGTGCGCCGCGCGCGGACGGTCAGGCCGCGGCGCAGCGTCTTCACCTCGATCCGGTGGCGCTTGCCGTCGCGGTCGCCCGGGGTGGGCTCGACGCCGAGGAGGTAGTAGCCGGCCAGCGCCTCTTCGACCCGGCGGAACGGGACGTCGGCGCCGGACACGACCCGGTGCAGCGTGCCCCGCGCCATGCCCGCGAGCATGATGAGGCCCTCCTCCTGCAGCCGTCGGTCGGGGCCGGCGGTGGTCGGCATCTGCGACTGGGCGGCATCGAACGGCGCCACGTCGAGCAGCATCACGTCGAGGGACGCGTGCACCTGCGCGGCGACGTCGGCGAGGTCTTCCAGTTCGCCGCCCAGGCTCTCGAGGACGAGGCCCTCGGAGATGAGCAGGACGGACTTCGGGCCGTCCATGGCGCCCAGGCTCTGCAGGACGGCGCGGATGGAGCTGACGGAGCGATCGGTCTGGTGCCGGAGGTCGCCGACGATCCCGGCGGCCTCCTGCTCCACGTCGCGCTCGCACCGCTCGAGGTCCGCGGCGCCGAAGACCGTGGCGCATTCCCGCGCGATCACCTGCTGGATGAGCATGGCGTCGCTCTGGCGGTAGAGCGCGAACGCCTCGGTGATGCTGATGTTGAATCGGCGCGACTGCGGAACCATGCTGCCGCTCACGCGCAGCATCGCCTCGCGCAGCTTCATGCGGTCCGTGGTGAAGTCCACCGTCTCGCCGGGCGCGGGCACCGCCACCAGCCCCACGCGGTCGCCCGGCTGCAGGCGATCGAGGAACTTCAGCGCGCTCTGCATCACGGGGCGGACGGCGCCGAAGCGGATGTTGCCCTGATCGACGATGAGGAGGATCGCGCGCCCGACGGGGCCCTTGCTGCCGCCGTTCGACGTGATGCCGTAGTCGGGCGGCGGTTCGGTCTTCACCGGCACGACCGGCGCGGGGCCGCGCGGCGCCAGCCCGGCCTCGAGCGCGTCGGTCATCTTGATGTACTCGGACGTCGCGATGCGCCGGGGCTTGCCGTCCACCTCGACCTGGAAGTCGGCGGACGTGAGGTCCGTCACCTGGCGGCCATCGCGGTCGAGCACGGTGACGTCCAGCGGCAGCACCTCGACGCCGGCACGGAAGACCGGATCCTGGTCCGGCGGCGGCGCCGCCGGCTGCTGCGCCCCGGGGCGGGCGGCGAGCGCGAGCGCGACGAGGGCGAGCGGAAGTCCCAACCGAGTCATCGAACCCTCTACTTGCCCGCGCCGCGGGCGCCGCGACGGCGGCCGGCCTCGAGGCGCGTCGAGGCGGACGTCGCGGCGTCCGGCCGGGCCGGGCCGGCCTTTGGCCGACGGCACATTATGAGCCGATCCGGAGCCGCGGCAACGGCCTCGGGACGGGTCCGCTATGATCGCGGGCTGTGTCCCTTCGAGACGTGCTCATCATCGGCGCCGGCCCGTCCGGCCTCGCCACCGCCATCGCGTGCCGCCATCACGGGCTGGACTACCTGGTCGTCGAACAGGGCGCTCTCGTGGACGCCGTCGCCCGGTTCCCCCTCAACATGGTGTTCTTCACCACGCCGGAGCTGCTCGAGATCGGCGGCGTGCCGCTGACGACGCCCTACGAGAAGCCCACGCGGGCCGAGGCGCTGCGCTACTACCGCAAGGTCACCGACGTGTTCCAGCTCCAGGTGGCGCTCTTCGAGAAGGTGACGGCGGTGGAACGCGACGGCGGCGGCGCCGACGCCCCCTTCGTGGTCACGACCATCTCGGCCCAGGGGGTGGTCCGCGCCCGCGAGGCCCGCGCCGTCGTGCTGGCGATGGGCTACTACGACCGCCCGAACATGCTCGGCATCCCTGGCGAGGATCTGCCGCACGTGTCGCATTACTACCGCGAGCCGCACGCGTACTACCGCCGCCGCGTGGTCGTGGTGGGCGGCAAGAACTCGGCGTGCGAGGCGGCCCTGGACCTGTTCCGCAACGGCGCGCACGTGACGCTCGTGCACCGCGGCGCCGCGCTCGGCGACTCGGTCAAGTACTGGGTGCGGCCCGACATGGAGAACCGCATCGCCGAGGGGTCGGTCCCCGCGCACTTCCAGTCGACGATCGTGGAGATCCGTGCCTCGTCGATCGTCATCGAGACGGCCGGCGCCCGCCAGGAACTGCCGGCGGATGACGTGCTCCTTTTGACGGGCTACCGTGCGGACCCGGCGTTCCTCACCGCGGCGGGCGTGGAGGTCGATCCCGACACCCTGGTTCCGCGACACGATCCGGCGACGTTCGAGACCAACGTGCCCAACCTCTTCATCGCCGGCGGCCAGCTGGCGGGGAAGCGCACGGGCACGATCTTCATCGAGAACGGCCGCTTCCACGGGGAGCAGGTGGCGCGCGTCCTGGCGGAGCGCCTCGGCGGCCGCGCGTAGCGCCACGCGTCGCCCTTCACGCCATCTGGCCCGCGGCCGCCGCGCGACCCCGAGGTCCTCGGCTCAGCGGAGGAGGCCGCGCGCCCGCATCGCGTCGACGACCGCGCGCGTGCCGTCGAGGCCGTCGACCTCGCCAGGCCGCCACGCGGCGCCGGCGAAGACGTACGGATGGCCGTCGATCGTCCATCGTCCGACGAGCCAGCTGATGCCCGTGCCGTCGGCGCTCCGCGTCGCGCCGGTCTTCGCCTCGAGCGCCCAGCCGTCCCGCCAGTGGACGTCGAGGGCGTGCAGGCCCGTGGCGTTTTCCACGGTGCCGGGGGCCTCGGTCAGGCCCCGGCGGACGGCCGCGACGTGGCCGGCGGACAGCGGCAGTGCGCCGTCGTAGAGGCGCCGCAGGAAGGCCACCTGCTCCTCCGGGCTGATTTGCAGGCGCCCGTTGAGCCAGTATTCGCGGATCGGGCCCGACGTGTCCGCGTTCCCGTACTGGAACCGCGTCAGCCACGCGTGCATGCGCGCCGCGCCCACGCGGGGCGCGACCCGCTGGAACACCCACAGGGCCGACGGCCGCAGGGCCGAGATCACGGTGTGATCGCGCTCCCACGCCGGCCGGCCCGGAAACGGCGTGCCGTCCCACCGCTCCACGCTCCCGGCCGTGACCACGCCCGTCTCGAGCGCCACCAGCGCGTGCGGGATCTTGAAGGTGGAGGCCGGCGCGAGCCGCGTGGCGCACGCGGCGTCGCCGGTCCGGCTCGTGGTGCCCGCCGCGACGTCGTGGATGACGACGCAGCGCCGTACCGCCGGCGCCTGTGCGGGCGCAACGGGCGCAGAGGCCGCGGGGGCCGGCGTCCTGTCGACCGCGGGCGCGGACAGGAGCGACACGGCGGCGAGGGTCGCGGACGCGACCGACAGGAGCGGCACCAGGCGGCGGGCCGTCCCGGAGTGCATCAGGCCCTCCCGGACGGGGCAATCGCGCCCTCGAGCGTCCGGGGCACGCCGGCCGCGATGGCCGCCGCGAGCGCGTCGTTCGTGGCGTACGGCACGTCGGGAATCTCGCGGGCGGCGACGTCCAGGCGCACGGCCGTCCGGAACAGGTTCGGCGTGACGTGGACCCGCGTGCCCTCGAGGCGCACGGCCCACCCGTTGAATTCGGCCGTGGCGTCGGTCGCGGTGCAGAAGGCGAGGGACAGGAGGTCGCCGAGCCGCAGGAAGACGTAGTCCTGGGCGAGCGCGGGGAGGTCGCCGCCCGCACGTCCCAGGTGCTCGCGACGCAGCGCCGTCATGGTGTCGAAGAAGCCGTGCCACTCGGGAGCGGGGCGGAACCGGTCGTACACCGTCACGGCGTGGTGGGCGACCAGCGCGGCGGCCCACGGCATCGACGCGAGCAACCCCACGCTCACGGACCACACACCCTGCCGCACGGAGGCCGGGACGTGCACGAAATCGAGGACCGTGCCCGTGGCGACGTCCACCGTCGGCGCCGCATCCGCCTCGCGCCAGCCGCGGTCGTGCTGCTCGATGGCCGCCAGGATGTCACCTCGGCGGGGCGCGTCCTCGAGCGGCGGCCAGACGGCCATGATCCGCGCGGCCAGCGCGGCGTGATCGGGCTGGGTGACGAGATGCAGCACGCCAGGGCCCCGGCGGACGATCATGGCGCGCTCACGCCGATCGCAGGCGGCCGTCGCCGACGAGCACGCTCGTGCCGCCGACGTCCACGCCGGTGATGTCGTCGCCCTTCACGTGCACGCGGATGTGAATCCGGCTCGGGCGGCCCATCTTCACGCCCTGCGCGCTGACGATCGTCCCGGCCTGCGAGGGCGGCACCAGGCCGTGGCGGACGAGATAACAGCCCAGCGGACCGCTCGCCGAACCGGTCGCCGGATCCTCGAGGCCGTTGGCGCCGACCATGCGGCTGTAGGCGGTCGCGCCCTCCGCCCCCGGCTCGGTCGAGAACGCGAAGATGCCCCGGCGCGGCGCGCCGACGCGCGTGAGCAGCGCCTCGACCTCGCGCCCGTTGACGAGCACCGAGTCCACGGCCGCCCGCGTCCGCAGCGGCACGTAGTAGAACGCCGAGCCGCACGACACCTCCTGGACGGGCAGCGCCGACGGCATGAGATCGGGCGTGATGCCGAGCGCCGACGCGAGGGCCGCGCCCGACGGGAGCGTCGCGCCGAAGACGGGCCGCTGCTGCGTCATCCAGGCGAAGCGGAGGCGGTCGCCCTCCCAGTCGAGGGCCACCGGCGTGGGACCGAGCCCCAGGCCGAGCACCACCCGCCGCGTGCCGGCCGCGATGACGCCCTCGTCGGCCAGCGCGAAGGTGGACCCGATCACGGGATGGCCGGCGAAGGGCATCTCGCCGCCCCGGCCGAAGATGCGCAGGCGCACGTCGGTGCCCGGCGCCTCGGCCGGGAACACGAACGTGCACTCCGAGTAGTTCATCTCGCGCGTCATCGACGCCATGGCCTCGACCGACAGGCCCTGCGGCTCCATGAACACCGCGAGCTGGTTGCCGGCGTGCACGTCGGTGGTGAAGACGTCGTAGTGAAGGTACCGGCGGAGGTTCGGCACCGTCGTCATCGCCGGCTCCCGGCGCTGGGCGCGGGCCCGGGTGGCGGCGGCGCCGATGGCCATGCCGGCGGCGGAGGTGAGGAGGACGCGGCGGGTCGGGTGGGACACCCGGCGAGTGTAGACCAACGCCGCATCAGTGGCGGACGCCGTTGTCCGGCTGCCGCCGCATCAGCAGCTTCATCTCGATCAGCTCGAGGAGGGTGCGCCCGCGGGCCAGGGCGCCGTCGCGCTCGAGGAGCGCCTGCTTCTCGAGCGGCTCCAGGTCGAGGTACTGCGACAGCGCGTTCACGAGATCCTCGTCGCCCATGTCGGGCGGGAGCGGGCGGCTGCCCTCGTCCTCGAGCGAGGGCGAGAGCATCACCTCCACCCGTCGCCGCGTCTCCCGCAGCGGCTCCCGGTCGGCGCCGGCCACGGTTTCGTCGAGGCCCGTCACGTGCGCGACGCGATACGGGACCCCGTCGGTCGCCGGCTCCTCCTCGTCGATCCGGAACTTCGCGAGTCCGCGGAGGATGAGGTTGAAGCGCCCGTCGTTCAGCCGCTCGACATGCGTGATGAGCCCGGCGCAGCCCACGCGGTAGACCGGCGGCCGCCCCTCGTACTGCTCCTCGTGTCCGGGCACCAGCAAGGTCATGCCGATGATGCGATCGCCCTCGATCGCGCGCGTCACCATCTGCTTGTAGCGCCCCTCGAAGATGTGCAGGGGCAGGAACACGCCCGGGAACAGCACCACGTTGGGCAGCGGGAAGAGCGGGAGGAGCGGGGGAAGCATCGGTGACGGGGACTCGGGGGCCCTAGTGAATCGTCCGCGTCTTCTTGTCCAGGTAGTCCATCAGCACGTACTGACCCAGGGTGTGGGGCGTGGTGAAGTACGCCTTGCCGCGGCACATGGACGCCACGCGGCGGACGAAGGCCACCAGATCGTAGTCGCGGGCGAGCATGAACGTGTTGATGAGGATGCCGGCCTTCGCGCAGGCCGACACCTCGCTGAAGGTCTCGCGGATCACGAAGGGGTCGAGGCCGAACGCGTTCTTGTAGATCCGGCCGTCGGGCTGCGTGATGGCCGACGGCTTGCCGTCGGTGATCATGATGATCTGGCGCATGTCCTTCCGTTGGCGCTCCAGGAGCCGGCGCGCCATCTTCAGGCCCTCGCGGGTGTTCGTGTAGTACGGACCGACACGCACGCGCCCGAGCTCGCGCAGGGGGATCTCCTCGGCGGAGTCGTGGAACAGGACCACGTGGAGCGTGTCGCCCGGGTACTGGGTCCGGATGAGCTGTGCCAGCGCCATGGCCACCCGCTTGGCCGGGGTGAAGCGGTCCTCGCCGTACAGGATCATGCTGTGCGAGCAGTCGAGCATGATGACGGTGGCGCACGAGCTCTGGTACTCGCCCTGGGCCACCATCAGGTCCTCGTAGCCGATGGCCACCTTCGCGCCGGCATCGCCCGACCGGTAGGCCCGCGTGACGGCGTTCAGCATCGTCGCGCTGGCGTCGAGGTTCAGCGTGTCGCCGAACTCATAGGGTTTCGGCGCGCCGCTGGCGTCCACGCCCGTGGCCATGTCGCGGGTGTCGTGACGCCCGGCGCTGGCGTGGCCGAGCGACCCCAGGAGGTCGCGCAGCGCGCGGTAGCCCAGGAAGTCCAGCGCCTTGTCGGTCACCTCGAAGGTGGCACGCGCCTGCTCGCCCTCGCCGCCCTCGCCGCCCCCGCCCGGCTGCGCCCGGCGCTCGCGTTCGGCCTGCAGTTCCGGCGACGGCGTGATGTAGCCCGCCTCCTGCAGCCGGTCCATCAACTGCTGCACGAGCTCGTCCAGCTGCTGCTTCGCCGTCTCCGCCTGCTCGCCGAAGAGCTGTTCGAGGACGTCGTCCGGCAGCAGCCCCCCGTTCAGCAGCGCATCGAGAATCGCGTCGTGCAGCGCCTGCATCGTCCGATCGCCGTCGATCGATCCGTCGCCGTAGGGCGACTGGAACCCGCTCGACAGCAGCATCTCGGACAGCGCCGACACGAGCTCCTCCATGTCGACGTCGTCGGCGAGCGAGGGGATGTACTTGCCGTACTTGAACTTCATGATCGGGGCCCGGGACCCGGGGCCCGGGTCTCGGAAGGCAGGTTCACGAAGACGTTGACCATGTCTGCTGGCTCCGGGTGCGCGAGTGGTCGCTGCCGATCAGCCTCAGGCTCTCGATGTGCGCAACAGGCAGTGCCGCCGGGCCCCGAGCCCCGGGACCCGCCGGGCGTCAGTTGTAGTACCGCTTCTTCTTCGGCCCGGGGGCCGGCTCGTCCTCGTCGTCGTCCAGCGTGAGCGCCGGAGCCTGGCGCAGGCTGGTGGCACCCCGGCGCGTGGGCTCCAGGCCGGTGAAGCCGCCGCCGTCGGTGCGGCCGATGCGCTTCTGGGAGTAGAGGCCCTCGAGGACGAAGTCGATGGCCGAGGCCACGGCCGGCGCCGCGGCCCCGGATGCGAGCCCGACCTTCTCGGCCAGCTTGACCAGGCCGGGCACCTTCGACGCCTCGACCACCAGGGCGGAGGCGGGCAGGCCGTCGCCGAGCACCACCGAGCCGCCGTTCTCGAACCAGTGCACGGTGGCCGAGACGTCGACGTCCACGAAGTAGCCGTCGAACACCTGTGCGACGGCGTTCCTGATGAGATCGCGCGCGATGGCGTGGGCGCCCTTGAGCTCGCCCTCGTACTCGAGCTCGAGCTTGCCCGTGATCGACGGCAGCGCGGCGTAGGCGTCGCTCACGCGCGGCACGACGAGGCCCTCGTTGCCGGAGAGGGCGCGGCGCTCCGCGTTGGACAGCACGGTCTCGAGCACGCTGATCGGCAGGCGCTGGCTCACGCCCGACCGCCGATCCACGCGCCGGTCGCCCCGGGCCTGGAAGGCGATTTCCTCGACCACCTCTCGGACGTACTGGGGGACCTCGGTCTTCAGGCCGCGGTCCGTCCAGGCCTCCTGCGTCGTGACCGACATCGCGTCCGCCCGTGACTCGAGATAGTGGGTCCGGATCTCGGCGCCGATGCGGTCCTTGAGGGGCGTGATGATCTTGCCGCGCGCCGTGTAGTCCTCGGGGTTCGCCGTGAAGACGATCATGATGTCCAGGGGCAGGCGCACCGGGAACCCCTTGATCTGGACGTCGCCCTCCTGAAGGATGTTGAAGAGGCCCACCTGCACCTTGCCAGCCAGGTCGGGCAGTTCGTTGATCGCGAACAGCCCGCGGTTGGCGCGCGGGAGCAGGCCGAAGTGCATGGCCAGTTCCGACCCCAGCTGCAGGCCGGACGCCGCGGCCTTGATGGGATCGATGTCGCCGATGAGGTCGGCGATCGTCACGTCGGGCGTCGCCAGCTTCTCCACGTAGCGGACCTCGCGCGGCCGCCATTCGATGGGCATGCCGTCGCCCTCGGCGGCCACCATGGCCCGGCCATGCGCCGAGAGCGGCGCCAGCGGGTCGTCGTGGATCTCGCTGCCGGGCACGACCGGAATCGCCTCGTCCAGGAGGTCGACCAGCGCCCGGATGAGGCGGGTCTTCGCCTGGCCGCGCAGGCCGAGCAGGATGAAGTGGTGCTTCGCGAGGATGGCGTTGACGAGCTGCGGGACGACGGTCTCGTCGTAGCCCACGATGCCCGGGAACAGCCGGTCCCCGCGCCTGAGCTTCAGGATCAGGTTCTCGCGGACCTCGTCGCGCACGGAACGCTGGCGGTAGTCGCCACGGGCCACGGCGGCCTTGAGGTCGCCGAGGGTGGCAGGTCGAGCGTTGGAAGCCATAGTCGCTATTATGACGCCGTGCCACGCCGCGACGGTCGCGCCGTGCCCGCCGTGTTCGACAGCCGGTGCCCGCTGGTGTTCGGGCACCGGGGCGGACTCGCCCGCGGCCCCGAGAACACGCTCACGGCCTTCGCGCGCGCGATGGCGTTCGGCGCCGACGGCTTCGAGTGCGACGTCCGGCGCTCGGCCGACGGCGTGCCCGTCGTCATCCACGACCCGACGCTGGACCGGACGACGGACGCGACCGGGCCGGTCCGGGCCCGGACCGCGGCGGAGCTGGCGGCCGTGGACGCGACGTGCCGGTTCACGCCAGCGTTGGCCGGCGACGAGGTGCCGGCGCCGGAGGGCATTCCCGCCCTGACCGACGCGCTGGCGCGGTTCCCGGCGGCGCGGGTCATCGTCGAGATCAAGGATCCAGAGCCCGGCTTCGCCGACGACGTGGTCGCCGTCCTGCGCCGTCTCGACGCCCTGTCGCGGGTGTGCGTCGGATCGTTCCACCAGCAGGTCCTGGACCGCGTGCGGGCCGCCGCGCCGGACGTGACGACGAGCGCGTCGCCGGGCGAGACGCGGTGGCTGCTCGTGCGCGCCCGTTCGCGCTGGCCGTTCGCCGTGCGGCCACGGTTCCGAGCGCTGCAGGTGCCGGTGTCGGCGGGGCGGCTCCGCGTCGTGAGCGGCGCGTTCGTCGGGCGGGCACATCGGGAGGGCGCCACCGTGCAGGTCTGGACCGTGAACGACCCGCTGGAGGTGCGGCGCCTGCTCGCGCTCGGCGTCGACGGCATCATCTCGGACCGCCCGGACGCCGCTCTGAAGGAGCGCGACGCGATGGCGCCGCCGTCCTCGCTCAGTAGTCGGTGAGCGCGCCGCCCGGGCGCGCCGCGCGCAGCGCGTTCAGGACGGCCGCCAGGTCGATGACCTCCTGCGCGACCGCGCCGCTCACGGGCGGGAGCAGGCCCGCCGCGGCCAGTCCCATGCCGACCACGCTCAGGGCCATCCCGCCGACGGCGCTCTGGAGCGCGATGGTGCGCATCCGCCGTCCGATGTGCAGCAGTTCGTCCACGCGCTCGAGGGCCGTGTCCATCACGACGGCGCCGGCGGCCTCGGCCGTGATCTCGCTCTGGTTGCCGAAGGCCAGGCCCACGGTGGCGGCCACGAGGGCGGGCGCGTCGTTGATGCCGTCGCCCACGAAGATCGTGGGGGCCCGCTCGGCCTCCGCCCGCGTCAGCGCCACCTTCTGCTCGGGCGTACACGGCGCGTGGACCTCGTCGATGCCCACCTGGTCGGCGAGGTAGCGGACCTCGGCGGCCCGATCCCCCGACACGATGAGCAGCCGGGTCAGGCGGTGCCGGCGCGACAGGTGGCCGATGAACGCCCGGCTGTCGGCCCGGGCCGCGTCGCGGAAGCGATAGGTCGCTGCGACGCTCCCGTCGACGAGCACGACGCACTCGAGGCCTTCGGCGTGCGGTGGCAGCCCCGCGCCGTGGCCGGCCGCTTCGGCCTGCCGCCGACCCACGATCCGCACCTGCCGTCCCTCCACGACGCCTTCCAGCCCCTGCCCGGGCGTCTCCCTGAGGGCGGTCGCATCCGCCAGGACCAGGCGCGCCGTCGCCGCCGCGTCGAGAATGGGCCGGGCGAGCGGGTGTTTCGAATACCGCTCGAGGCTCGCCGCCAGGCGCAGGACCCGCAGGTCGTCGGCGCCGGGGCCCGGCAGACGTTCGGTCAGCGACGGCTGGCCGTAGGTGAGCGTGCCCGTCTTGTCGAGGACCATCGTCGTGCACTGGTCGATCGTCTCGAGGACGGCGGGATCGCGGATGACGATGCTGCGCGTGGCGGCCAGCGAGATCGACCCGATGATGGCCACCGGGATCGCGATGAGCAGCGGACACGGCGTGGCCACGACGAGCACGGCGAGGAAGCGCACCGGATCGCCGGTGGCCGCCCACGCGGCGCCGGCGATGGCGAGCGCGAGCGGCGTGTAGCGCGCGCCCAGGCGGTCGCCCAGGCGGCGCAGCTGCGGCCGCCGCTGCTCGGAGTCGCGCATGACGCGCATGATGCGGGCGTAGCGCGAGTCCACGGCGAGCCGTTCGGCGCGAATCGTGAGCGCGTGTTCGCCGTTGATGGCCCCCGAGAAGACGGCGGCGCCGGGCGCCTTGGGCATCATGAACGGCTCGCCGGTCAGGTACGACTCGTCCATCACGCCCTGCCCGTCCTCGACGACGCCGTCCACGGGGCAGATTTCGTGTGGGAAGACCACCACCCGATCGCCCACGGCCACCTGGTCGAGCGGCACGTCGTGCACGGCGCCGTCGACCCGCCGGTGGGCCGCCGACGGCATGCGCCGGGCCAGCGCCTGCAGGACCGACGAGGCACGGCCGACGGCGTAGCGCTCCAGCGCCGCGCCGCCCGACAGCATCAGCACCACGAGCGCGCCCGCCAGGTGCTCGCCAAGGAGCGCGGCGGTCACGATCGAGATGCCCGCCAGCAGATCCGACCCGAACTCCCGGGCGAGGGCTTTCCGGAGGAGATCCCAGACGAGCGGCAGGCCGCCGGCCACGAGGACCACCACGAGCGCCGCGTCGGCGGCGGAGGCGAGGCCGGCGATCCGGAGGGCGAGGTGCGCGGCGATGCCGGCCACTGCCAGGGCCGCGACCGCCGTGTCGCGATTCCAGATCGAGGGCCGCGACAGGGAGGACGGGGGCGGGGGCGGCGTCTGCACCGGCCACAAGCATCGCACGGAGGCGTCGGTCTCCCGGCCCACCCTTTGCGCTGCCGAACCGTTTGAGGCAGCATGTGAGCGCGGCGTGGCCGCGGGGAGCCGCTCTGTGTGCCCGGATTTCACGGCGCCCGTGCGGACATCGAGGAGGAAAGCATGCGTCGGATGTTCCTGGCAGTGAGTGGGGCGGTCCTGGGCGTGGCCCTGGTGATGGGCGTGGGCGTGCGTGCCGAGCAGGCACAGGACCCCGCGATGATCGACAAGACGATGAAGGCCGTCGGGCCGGCGTTCGGCGCCGTCCGCAAGGCCGTCGACGGCGGGATGATGGCCGAGGCGAAGGCCGGCGCGGAGTCGCTGTCCAAGTCGATGGCGGAAACCGAGGCGTTCTTCAAGAGCCACGGCAAGGCCGACGGCGTGGAGCTGGCGCAGGCCGGCAAGAAGGCGGCCGACGCGATTGCGGCCGCGGCCAGCGCCGACGCCGCGAAGGGCGCGATGGGCGAGCTGGGCAAGACCTGCCAGGGCTGCCACAGCAAGTATCGCGAGAAGGCCGCCGACGGCACCTACATCTTCAAGTCCGGCAACTGACCGACGGACCGCAGCGCGCGCGCGGGGCCCTGGCCCCGCGCGTGTCATGTACGGCGCCCGCGGCGCTCAGGCGAACGGCTGATCGATGGCGGGACTGGGCGTCGTGAAGAACTTCGGCCCGTCCTCGGTGATGTGGAGGCAGTCCTCCAGCCGGATGCCGAACTCGCCGTAGATGGCGATCATGGGCTCGTCGCTGAAGCACATCCCCGGGGCCAGCCTCGTCGTGTTGCCCTTCACGAAGTTGGTCCACTCGTGCCCGTCCATCCCGATGCCGTGGCCGGTCCGGTGGGGCAGACCCGGCACCGCGTAGCCCGGCCCGAAGCCGCCGTCGGTGATGACCTTGCGGGCGGCCGCGTCCACCGACTCACAGGTCCGGCCGACTTCGGCCGCCGCGAAGGCGGCCGCCTGCGCCTTCTTCTCCAGGTTCCACACCTCGACCTGCCGGCGGCTCGGCCTGCCGAAGACGACCGTGCGCGTGATGTCGGCCTGATAGTCGCCGAAGCTCACGCCGTCGTCGATCTGGACCACGTCCCCGGACTTCAGGCGCTGCGGCTGCACGCTGCCGTGCGGGAACGCGGTGTACTCCCCGAAGCTCACGGCGATCGCGCCGGCGGCGCCGAGCTGCCGGTACGCCGCCTGGATGTTGTCGCGAAGCTCGCCTTGCGTCATGCCCTCGTGGAGGGTCGCCAGCCCGGCGCGGTAGGCCGCGATGGTGATGTCGTTGGCGTGCTGCATGAGGGCGATCTCGGCCGGCGACTTGATCATCCGGCAGCCCGCCGTGACCGGCGTGGCCAGCGTCCACTCGATGGCCGGCGCTGCCTTCCCCAGGCCGTAGGCGATGAAGTACCGGACGCGTTCCTCGAGCCCGACCTTCCCGGCGGCCACGCCGCGTTCCTTGAGAATCGCGGCCACGATGGCCGTGGCGTCCTCGTCTTCCTGCCAGACGCGCACGTCGTCGGTGAACCTCGTGATCTCCCGGGCGCGGTTCTCCTCGAACCCGGGCGCCACGTAGGCCAGCTCGCCCCGCGCCGGGATCACGAGCAGGAACGGCCGTTCGCTCAGGCCCCAGCGGACGTCCACGAAGTAGCGCATCGACGTGCCGGGCTCCAGCACGATGGCGCCCAGCCCCTGCTCGGCCATCAGCCGGCGGGCCTTGGCGATGCGGGCCCTGCGCTCGTCATCGGTGATGAACGGCGGCGCGCCGGGCAGCGGCGACAGCGCGCGGATGACGTCGGGCACGGCGCGCGGCGTCTGGGCCGGCGGCTGGGCCGCGAGCGGACGGGCGGCGGCGATCGCGCCGGCGGCAAGACCGGCAGTGCGTGAGAAGCGGCGTCTGGTGATGCGCATGGGTCGACTCCTGGCCCGCAAAGCTTACCGCCGTGACAGGCGTCGCGGTGTCCATCGCCTGCCGCGATGGATCCGGCCCCGGCGTTGTTGACCGGCGCCACGCCCGGGCGCACACTCCACGGATGTCCACACGCCATCGCGTCCGAACGTCCTCCCGGGTGCCGGTGCTCGTCGCGGCCTCGTGTGCTCGCCGCGCTCACCGCTGGCGGCGTGGCGCCTGTCGCGCAGCACGCCGGGCTGCCGCCAGGCCCTCTTCAGCGGCCTGCACTGGCGCATGATCGGCCCGTTTCGCGGCGGCCGCGTGGATGCGGTCAGCGGCGTGCCGGGCCGGCCGCACGAGTTCTACTTCGGGCACGCCAACGGCGGAGTGTGGAAGACCATCAACGCGGGCCGCACGTGGACGCCCGTGTTCGACGGCCAGCCCGTGGCGTCGATTGGCGCCCTGGCGGTGGCGCCTTCCCGGCCCGACACCGTCTACGTCGGCACGGGGAGTCCACGCTCCGCGACTCGAACGGCTATGGCAACGGCGTCTACAAGTCGATCGACGCTGGCCGCACCTGGACGCACCTCGGGCTCGACGCGACGCAGCACATCGGGAAGATCGCCGTCGATCCGCGGAATCCCGAGGTCGTGCTGGTGGCCGCGATCGGCAACCTCTACGCGGCGACGCCCGATCGGGGCGTCTATCGGAGCGCCGACGGCGGGAAGACCTGGCAGAAGACCCTGTTCGTGAACGACAACGTCGGCGCCGTTGACGTGACCGATCGATCCCTCCAATGCCCGCGCGTCGTCTACGCGAGCCTCTGGGCGACCCGCCGCACGCCCTGGTACACCTACGCGCCGTCCAACGCGCCCGGTGGCGGCGTCTACAAGTCCACCGACGGCGGCGTGACCTGGAAGGCGCTCGGCGGCGGCTTGCCGACCGAAGGCGTCGGCCGCATCGGCCTGGCCATCGCGCCGAGCCAGCCGCGCCGGGTGTACGCCGTCGTGGACGCGAAGGACGGGGGGCTGTACCGGTCCGACGACGCCGGCGCGACGTGGACCAGGACCACCGGCGACACGCGCGTCTGGGGACGCGGCTGGTACTTCGAGAAGGTGGTGGTGGACCCGACGAATCCGGACATCGTGTTCGTGCCGAACGTGGGCATCCAGAAGTCGAAGGACGGCGGACGGACCTTCCTGACCTTCGCCGTGCGGGGATCGCCGGGCGGCGACGACTACCACCAGCTCTGGATCTCGCCCACCGATCCCGACGTGATGATCGTCGCGAGCGATCAGGGCGCTGTCATCTCGCTGAACGGCACCTCCGACACGCCCGAGTGGAGCTCCTGGACAACCAGCCCACGGCCCAGCTCTATCACGTGTCGGTCACGCACGGGTTCCCGTGGATCGCGACCGGCGCGCAGCAGGACAGCGGCGCCGTGTGGGTCCGGTCGCGCGGGTTCACCACCACCATCTCGCCCCGGGACTGGCAGGGGCGCCTGCGCCGGCGGGGAAAGCGGCTACACCGCGGCGGATCCACTCGATCCGGACCGCCTCTTCGGCGGGCACGGTGGAGAAGTGCAGCCTCGCCCTGAACGGCCGGACCGTGGACATCACGCCGCCCGCGGGTCCGGAGAAGGCGCGCGCCGACTGGACGCAGCCCGTCGTGTTCTCGAAGGCCGATCCGCGCGCCCTCTATTACGCGAGCCAGTACGTCTACAAGACGATCGACGGCGGCATCAGCTGGACGCGCATCTCCGACGACCTCACCCGGCCCGCGCCCGGCGTCCCCGCCTCGCTCGACCCGACGACGGCCGCCATGGAGGACCGGAACGGCAAGCGGGGCGTGGTGTACACGCTGGCGCCCTCGCCGGTGCTGAGACCGCAGGTGTGGGCCGGCACCGACGACGGCCTCGTGCAGCTGACGATGGACGACGGCGGCGCCTGGAAGGACGTGACGCCGCCCGCGGTCGGCGCCTGGAGCCGCGTCACCATGATCGAGGCGTCCCACAGCGACTTCCGCACGGCCTACGCCGCCGTGGATCGCCATCAGCTGAACGACTTCGCCCCGCACCTCTACCGGACGCGCGATCTCGGCGCCACCTGGCAGGAGATCACGCGCGGCCTGCCCGCCGACGGCTACGTCCACACGATCAAGGAGGACCCCGGGCGCCGCGGACTCCTGGTCGCCGGGACCGAGCGCGGCGTGCACGTGTCCTTCGACGACGGCGACACGTGGCAGTCACTGCAGCTGAACCTGCCCGTCACGTCGATGCGCGACCTCGAGTTCCACGACGGCGACCTCGTGCTCGCCACGCACGGCCGGGGCTTCTGGGTGCTGGACGACATCGGCGTGCTGCGGCAGGCGCAGGCGTCGATGGCCGGCGTTCCCGCGGCCGTCTACGTGCCGGCGCGCGCCGTGGCCGTCGTGCAGGGCACCGACAACGGCACGCCCTGGCAGAAGGACGAGCCGCAGGCCGAGAACGCGCCCAACGGCGCCGTGATCGACTACTACCTGGGCAGCGCGGCGAGCGGGGCCCGTGACGCTCGACATCCTGGACGACAGTGGCGGCGGTGGTGCGGTCGTATTCCAGTGATCGCCCCGGCGGCGCCCGCGCCGGCGCCCCAGACGGTGTCGTCGCTCTGGCGGCAGGCGCCGGCTCGCGCTGGCCGCGACGCCCGGCCATCACCGGTGGATCTGGGATCTCCGCCCCACGCCGCCGCCCGGGCGTCCTGGAGGCGGCGGGTTCCGACGCGCGAACGCGCTGACGGGGCATTTCACCGTCCGCCTCACCGCCGGCGGCCGGACGTACCCAGCCGCTCGACGTGGTGCCCGACCCGCGGACGCCCTGAGCGGACGTGGAGCCGTTCGAGCGGTCCCCGCCCGGGCTCACGGCCTGGCCAACGGGCGTCCGCTCAAGGCGACGGCGCGCGCGAGGAGCGTGTCGTACATCGCCGGCGTGACCCGCCCGGTGTGGGTGTTCTGGCGCGAGGGATGGAAGCAGCCGACGAGGACCAGGCGCTCCAGGCCCGGGGCGTCAGGCGGCGCCAGGCGCGCGACCGCGCCGTGGGCGAAGACGGGCCGCGGCCGCGGCAGCGGCACGCGCTCGGCGGCGAGCGCCAGCCAGGCGTCCCAGGCGATCTTGCCCAGGGCCACCACCACCCGGAGGCGGGGCAGCGCGGCCACTTCCGCCAGCAGGTGGCCGCGGCAGGCCTGGACCTCCCCGGGGGTCGGCTTGTTGGCCGGGGGCGCGCACCGCGCGGTCGCCGCGATGAACACGTCCGTGAGCCGCAGGCATCGTCGGCGGTGACGCCGACGTGGGAATCGACGCGAGCCCGGCCCTGTGGAGGGCGCCCATCAGGAAGTCGCCCGAGCCGCCGCGGCCGTCGCCGTGAACACGCGGCCGGTCCGGTTGGCCCCGTGCGCGGCCGGCGCGAGGCCCAGGAGCAGCAGCACGCGCCGCGGGATCCCCGTAGCCGGGCACGGGCCGGCCCCAGTAGACCTCGTCCCGGTACGCCGCACGGCGGACCCGCGCGACGTCCGTGCAATAGGCGCGGAGCCGCGGACACGCCTCGCAGGCGACGATGGCGCGTCGGGCGCGCTGCAGGGCCGGCGGGCCGGCGGCCTGGGTGGGAGGGCGGCGAGTCACGGAACCGGGAGCACCGGGCGGCCGGCCGCAGTTGGGGGCCGCTCGTCCGTGGCGGTAAGATATCCCGATCGCCGACGTGTGACGAAAGGGTAATGGGAGACATGAGAAACACCGCTCAGTCCGATGCCGCGGAGCTGGAAGCGCTCGAAACCCGCGAGTGGCTCGAGTCGCTGGACTACGTCCTGCAGACCGGCGGCCCCGCCAGGGTGGGCCGCCTGCTCGGCGAGCTCGGCCGTCACGCCCAGCGCAACGGCGTCAGGCTGCCGTTCACGGCGAACACCCCCTACATCAACACGATCCACGCCGACGAGCAGGTGCCGTACCCGGGCAGCCGTGAGATCGAGCGCCGCATCAAGAGCCTCATCCGGTGGAACGCCATGGCCATGGTCGTGCGCGCCAACCGCGAAGAGGACGGCATCGGCGGCCACATCTCCACCTACGCCTCCGCGGCGACCCTCTACGAGGTCGCCTTCAACCACTTCTTCCGAGGGCGCGACGGCCACGAAGGCGACTTCGTCTTCTTCCAGGGCCATGCCTCGCCCGGCGTCTACGCCCGCGCGTTCCTCGAGGGACGCATCAACGAGGACCACCTTAGGAACTTCCGCCGGGAGCTGGCCCAGGGCGGCGGCCTGGCGAGCTATCCGCACCCGTGGCTCATGCCCGACTTCTGGGAAGTGCCGACGGTGTCGATGGGCCTCGGCCCGATCATGGCCATCTACCAGGCGCGCTTCAACCGCTACCTGGAGGATCGGGGCCTGAAGCCGGTTTCGGACGCCAAGGTCTGGGCCTTCCTGGGCGACGGGGAGACCGACGAGCCCGAGGCGCTGGGCGCCATCACGCTCGCCTCGCGCGAGCAGCTCGACAACCTCATCTTCGTCATCAACTGCAACCTGCAGCGCCTCGACGGCCCGGTCCGGGGCAACGGCCACATCATCCAGGAACTGGAGGCCGCCTTCCGCGGCGCCGGCTGGAACGTCATCAAGTGCATCTGGGGCACCGAGTGGGACCAGCTGCTGGCCGAGGACCACGAGGGGCTCCTGGCGCGGCGCATGGGCGAGGTGGTCGACGGCCAGTACCAGAAGTACGCGGTCGAAAGCGGCGCCTACGTGCGCGAGCACTTCTGGGGCGCGCATCCGAAGCTGCTGGAGATGGTGCGGCACCTGTCGGACGAGCAGCTGAAGAAGCTGACGCTCGGTGGCCACGATCCCGTCAAGGTCTACAACGCCTACAAGCGGGCCGTCGAGACCAAGGGCCAGCCCACCGTGATCCTGGCGCGCACGATCAAGGGCTACGGCGTGGGCGAGTCGGGCGAGAGCAAGAACGTCGCGCACAACCAGAAGAAGCTGAACGACGCCGAGCTGATGGCGTTCCGCACGCGCTTCGGCATCCCGATCTCGGACGAGGACGTCGCCAAGGCGCCGTTCTACAAGCCGGCCGCCGACAGCGTCGAGCTCAAGTACCTCACCGAGCGGCGGACGGCCATGCACGGCCCGGTGCCCAAGCGCCAGGTGCGCGCCACACCGCTCGCGGCGGACCTCGGCGACGCGTTCGACGAGTTCCGTGCCGGCACGGAAGGGCGGTCCGCGTCCACGACGATGGTGTTCGTGCGCATGCTGTCGAAGCTCCTGCGCCACGAGGGCATCGGCAAGCTCGTGGTGCCGATCGTGCCGGACGAGGCCCGCACCTTCGGCATGGAAGCGCTCTTCCGGCAGGTGGGCATCTACGCGCACGCCGGGCAGCTCTACGAGCCGGTGGACCGCGACACGCTGCTCTACTACAAGGAGGCCGAGGACGGCCAGATCCTGGAAGAGGGCATCAACGAGGCGGGCTCGATGTCGTCGTTCATCGCGGCCGGCACGGCCTACGCGACGCACGGCATCAACGCCATTCCGTTCTACATCTTCTACTCGATGTTCGGGCTCCAGCGCGTGGGCGACCTGGTCTGGGCCGGCGCCGACATGCGGATGCGGGGCTTCGTCGTGGGCGGCACGTCCGGCCGGACGACCCTGAACGGCGAGGGCCTGCAGCACGAGGACGGCAACAGCCACGTGCTGGCGCTGCCGGTGCCCACCTGCCTGGCCTACGACCCGACCTACGCCTACGAGCTGGCCGTCATCATCGAGGACGGCATCAAGCGGATGTACCAGGACGGCGAGCAGGTGTTCTACTACCTGACCGTCATGAACGAGCAGTATGCGCACCCGGCGATGCCGGAGGGCGCGCGCGACGGGATCCTGAAGGGGATGTACGTCATCAAGCCCACGGACACGCCGAAGGCGAAGCTCCGGGCGCAGCTGTTCGGCAGCGGCACCATCCTGAACGAGGCGCTGAAGGCCCAGGAAATCCTGGAGACCAAGTACCACGTCGGCGCCGACGTCTGGAGCGTCACCAGTTACAAGGCGCTCTACCAGGACGGCCACGCGTGCGACCGCTGGAACCGGCTGCACCCCACCGAGAAGCCGCGCGTGCCGTACGTGACGGACGCGACCAAGGACGCGCCGGGTGTGTTCGTGGCGGCCAGCGACTACCTGAAGGTGCTGCCCGACGCGATCGACCGGTGGCTGCCCCGCAGGCTCCACAGCCTGGGCACCGACGGCTTCGGCCGCAGCGAGACCCGGGCGGCGCTTCGCGACTTCTTCGAGGTGGACGCGCGCTTCATCGTGCTGGCCACGCTGCACGCGCTCATGCAGGAGAAGCAGGTGGACGCCAAGGTCGTGGCGCAGGCCATCAAGGACCTGGGCATCGATCCCGACAAGGCCGACCCCGTCGTATCGTAGGGACCGGCGGACGCGACGCCGCCGGCAGGAGTTGCTGTGACTGAGTTCAAGCTGCCCAATCTGGGTGATGGTGTGACCGCGGGCGACGTGCTGCGGGTGCTCGTCAAGGCGGGCGACACGCTGGCGGTCGATCAGAGCGTGGTCGAACTCGAGACCGACAAGGCGACGCTCGAGGTGCCGTCCACGGTCGCCGGCAAGGTCACCGACGTGAAGGTGAAACCCGGGGACAAGGTGAAGCCGGGCCAGGTCGTGCTCGTCGTCGACGCGGCGGGTGGCGGCGCGACGGCGGCGGCCGCGCCCGCGGCCGCGAGCCCCGGCGAGGACGACTCGCCGACCGACCGGCCCACGGTGATGGCGGCCGGCCCCGGCAGCGCCGACGATCCCACGGATCGCCCCACCGTGATGGCGTCGGGCCCCGGGGAGTCCGACGACCCGACGGACCGGCCGCTCGCGTCGCTCTCGGCGGGCCCGGGTGAGTCGGACGATCCGACCGATCGGCCCAACGTGCTGGCGTTCTCGGCCGGCCGCGGACTGCCTGCGACGGCGCAGGCGCCGGCCCCGGCCGCGCCGTCCGTCCGCCGGCTCGCGCGGGAGCTCGGCGTCGATCTCCACCAGGTGCCCGGATCGGGACCCGGCGGCCGGATCAGCATCGACGACGTGAAGGCCTTCACCAAGCAGGTGATGGCGAGCCTCGGCGGCGGGGGACAACGCGCCGTGGCGACGGTGGCCGGCTCGGCCGCGGCGCTGCCCGATTTCTCCAAGTGGGGGGCGGTCGAGCGGAAGGCGATGTCGGGCATCCGCCGCAAGACCAGCGAACACCTGTCCAACGCCTGGAACACCATTCCGCACGTCACGCAGTTCGACAAGGCGGACATCACCGCGCTCGAACAGGTGCGCAAGCAGTACCGGGGCGAGGTGGAGAAGGCCGGCGGGAACCTGACCGTCACGGCCATCGCCGCCAAGGTGGTCGCGGGCGCGCTGAAGGCCTTCCCGCAGTTCAACGCGTCGGTGGACGCGGCGGGCGAGGCGATCGTCTACAAGAAGTACGTGCACGTCGGCATCGCCGTCGACACGGAGAACGGCCTCCTCGTTCCCGTCATCCGGAACGTCGACCAGAAGAACCTGATGCAGATCTCGGTCGAGATCCAGCAGCTCGCCGACAAGGCGAAGGCGCGCAAGCTGTCGATCGACGACATGTCCGGCGGGTCGATGTCGATTTCGAACCTCGGCGGCATCGGCGGCACGGCGTTCACGCCCATCGTCAACTGGCCGGAGGTGGCCATCCTCGGCATCTCCCGCGGCGCGCAGGAACCGCGCTGGACGGGGAGCGGCTTCGAGCCGCGCCTGATGCTGCCGCTGTCGCTCAGCTACGACCACCGGCTGATCGACGGCGCCGACGCGATTCGCTTCCTTCGCTGGGTCGTCGAGGCGCTGGAGAACCCCTTCGCCCTCGCCCTGCGAGGCTGAAGAACCGGGGCTCGGGTCCCGGGGCTCGGGACTCGGAGTGCCTACCGACGTACGAATCGAGAGTCTCCGATGCCATCAGTCATAGTCTTGGGAGCAGGTCCCGGCGGGTACGCGGCGGCGTTCTACGCAGCCGACCTCGGGATGCAGGTCACGCTCGTCGACGAGGAGAAGAACCCCGGCGGCGTGTGCCTCTATCGCGGGTGCATTCCGTCCAAGGCGCTCCTGCACGTGGCCAAGCTCGTGGACGAAGCGAAGCACGCCAGCGCCTGGGGCGTCGAGTTCGGCGCGCCGTCCATCGACGTGGACAAGCTGCGCGCCTACAAGGACGGCGTGGTCCAGAAGCTCACCGGCGGCACCGGCCAGGTGGCGAAGCTCCGCAAGGTGCACTACGTGCAGGGCCGCGCCACGCTGACGGGACCGCGCTCGATGTCGGTGAAGACGGCCGACGGCGTGCAGGAGATCTCGGCCGACTACGTCGTGCTGGCGACCGGCTCGCACCCCACGCGCATTCCCGGGCTGTCGGTGGACAGCCCGCGGCTGCTCGACTCCACGGGCGCCCTGGACCTGCCGGAAATTCCGAAGACGCTGCTCGTGGTGGGCGGCGGCTACATCGGGCTGGAGCTGGGCTCGGTGTACGCGGCCCTCGGCACGAAGGTGTCCGTCGTCGAGATGACGCCGGGGCTCCTGCCGGGCGCCGACCGCGACCTGGTGCGGTTCCTCGCGCAGCGCGTGGAGAAGACCTTCGCGAAGGTGATGCTGTCCACCAAGGTCACGGGTATCGAGGCCAGGAAGAAGGGCCTCACCGTGAGCTTCGAGGGCGAGGGCGCCCCCGCGAGCGAGACCTACGACTACGTGCTCGTGTCGATCGGGCGGCGGCCCAACTCGAAGATCGACGGGCTCGAGAAGACGAAGGTGAAGGTCGACGGCAAGGGCTTCATCGAGACCGACGGCCAGCGGCGCACGGCCGAGCCCACGATGTTCGCCATCGGCGACGTGGCCGGCGAGCCGATGCTCGCGCACAAGGCGTCGCACGAGGCGCGCGTGGCGATCGAGGCGATTGCCGGGCACAAGGCCGTCTTCGAGCCGGCCGCGATTCCGGCCGTCGTCTTCACCGATCCCGAGATCGCCTGGGCCGGGCTGACCGAGGCCGACGCCGAGAAGCAGGGCGTGAAGGTGGAGATCGCGCGCTTCCCCTGGCCGGCCTCCGGCCGCGCCATCGCCATCGACCGCGTGGACGGGATGACCAAGCTCGTGCTCGACCCCGACACGGGCCGCATCCTGGGCGTCGGTCTCGCCGGGTCCGGCGCCGGCGAGCTCATCGCCGAGGGCGTGCTCGCCATCGAGATGGGCGCGACGGCCGAGGATCTCAAGCTCACGATCCACCCGCACCCCACGCTGTCCGAGACCGTGATGGAAGCCGCCGAGGTGTTCTTCGGACAGGCGACGCACGTCTATCGGCCCAAGCGGAAGTAGAACCCTGTAGGGACCAGGGACCAGGGCTCGCCGACCGAGCACCCCGTCGACTCAGACGCCGCGCGGGGCTGGTCGATGCGCGGCGTCGGCCGGTTGACGATCGGTTGGGACCCGGGGGCGGAAGGCGAGCGCCATCGCGAGCCAGATGGCGGCGGCCGAGAATTCCGGCGTCGCCATGAAGTCGCTGAGCCTGAAGCCGGTCGGTCTCATGAGGGCCGGCTGCAGCCCGAGGGCGATCACGCACGGAAACGCCCACCAGAAGAGCAAACCGGCGACAGACACGTGCTGGCGGTGCCGTCCGAGTCTCCAACCCAGGCAGAGGAGCGCGGCGGGCCATAGCGTTGCCACGGCCGTCCGCCGCAGGAGCTCCCTGGCTGGGTCGGCACCGGCAAGTAGATCTCGATGGTTTGTGAGGCTGGCGATCGCTGCCGCGCGCAATTCCAGGGCCGTCATCTCACGTGGGCCGGCGACCGCGACGGGCCGAGCCGTCACCGCTTCACGCCAGGCCAGGCCGGACGCCGGCGCGGCCCAGCCGAGGAGCAGGACGAGACACCCCGTCGCCATCAGGGCGCCCACGACCAGAATGCCCCGCGTCCGCCAGCGGGCGGCACGCGGCGTGGATGCCGCCACCGCCATCGCGAATGGCACCAGCGCGTAGGGCACGCAGACCGCTGCGGCCGCCGGCAACATGTAAGGCATCGTCGACGCCAAACCGGATCCCCTCCTGAGGAACCCGGGAACGAGCGGCACCAGGAGCAGGGCCGCGCCCAGCAGCGCGAAGCCCAAGAAGATGGCGCCGCCGCGGCGCAGCGCGGCCGTGGCGACGGGGCCAGCGAGCGTCGCACGCGCGGCGACGGCGGTCACGGAAGACGCAAGCGCGAGTGAGCCGCGCACGGCCGATCGAAGGCGGTCGAGCGGCGTGCTCGCCTCGCAGAGTTCGTGCTGCCAATCGGCCACGAGCGGTGCGAACACGCGCGCGGCCACGTCGTCGCCGAACACGCGGGCTGACCAGTCCACGATGGCGGGCGATGGCTTCATCGATCAGGCCTCGTTCGGATGTGGATGGGCCGCAAGCATCTGTTCCGCAGCCCTCCAGGCGGCGAGGACGCGGCGACCGTGTCCCGTCGGCGTGTAGAGCCGGCGGGGCAGTCCCGTGGCACCGGGGAGCCGGGGTTCCTGACGCGAGTCGAGGTAGCCCTTCTCCTCCATGCGGCCGAGCGTGACGTAGACCGTGCCGCGCTTGAGCCGGCCCGCCGACGTCTCGACGAGCGCCAGACCGAAGAGCTCGCCATGTTCCGCCAGCAACTCCAGGATCAGGCGCTCCGTCGCGGAGAGTCGCGGGAGCGGAAAGGCACTCATTTCGCCTTGTATTATCGATCTTACAAACAGTAAGTCAAGCGCAGGATCGCCGTCGACGTGCGGGCCACGGATCGGGCGTCGGCCCTGGGTGCGTGCGGCGACGGGACCCGGCGGGTGCCCGCGCGCGGCCGAGGCGACCGGCGTGCGCGCGCACGGGCGCCGGTGCCCAGGTCCTTCCACGTCATGGTGTAGCCTGAACGCTCCCGTGCCTGGTTCGTCCCTCCGATCGCCGCTCGCCGTGCTGACGGCGGCTCTCCTCGTCGCCGGCGTCGCGTGCGCACGTGGTCCGGCGGTGCCCGAGCTGGCGTCGTTCGGCGAACTGGACGCGGACCTGTCCTCGCTCCTGGCCGAACAGCTCACGGCGGTCCGCGAGGCGCCCGGCGACGCGAACCGGTGGGGCGTCCTGGGCATGGCGCTCGAGGCGAACGGCCTGACGCCGCGGGCGCGCGAGGTCTACGAGATCGCGGCCTCCCTGCCGGCGACCCACGGCCGCTGGTGGTATCACCTCGGGCGGCTGCGCGAGATGGGTGGCGACGCCGATGGCGCCCTGGCCGCTTACGACAAGGCCATCGAGCTGTCGCCGGATTACGTGCCCGTGCGCTGGCGCCGGGGGCTGGTGCTGCTCGATCGGGGCGATCTGGACGGGGCCGGCGCGGCGTTCCGCGTGGCCGCGAACCTGGCGCCCGGAGACTCGGCCGCCGCCACGGGTCTGGCCCGCGTGCAGCTCGCCCGCGGCCAGTACGACGAGGCGGCCCGCACACTCGAGTCCCTCATCGCTGGCGCGCCGCTGGATCGCTACGCCTACCAGATCCTGGCCCGGGCGTACCGCGGCCTCGGCCGGGCGCGCGAGGCGGACGAGGCCGTGGCCGCCGGGCGGTCCGGGGAGCCGGAGTGGGCCGATGCCTGGGCCGACGAGGTCGGCACCTTCCGCCGCGGGTTCGCGTCGATGCTGAAGGACGCGACCGCGCTCGGACGCGCGGGCCGCTATCCCGAGGCCATCGACCTCTTGGAGCGCCTCCGGACCGAGCGCCCGGAGGACGAGGACCTGCGGACCTACCTGGGCGGCATCTACGCGTCCGCCGGCCGGCCGGACAAGGCGCTGCCCCTGCTGCAGGGCGTGCTGGCTTCGGATCCCGACGATTTCGACGCCACCATGAACCTCGCCACGACGTACCTCGCCGACAAGGCGTTCGACGACGCCGATCGGACCGTGGAGCGGGCCCTCGCCCTGCGGCCCGGCGATCTCGATGCCACCCGCCTCAGGGGCGTGATTGCGTGGCGGCGCGGACGGCTGGACGCGGCCGAACGCTGGCTCGCCGAGGTGGCGGCCTCGAATCCGACGGACGCCAAGGCGTGGGCCTGGGTGGGCAGCATCCGTCTGGAGCGGGGACGCGCCGCGGCGGCGCTCACGGCCTATCGCGAGGCCCTGGCGCGCGACCCGCTCCTGGGCGACGCGCTCGTGGGGGGCGCGACGGCCGCGCTCGCCGCCGGCGCGTTCGACGACGCCGCCCGCTGGGCCGAGCGGGCCAGGCAGGTCGCGCCGGGGCACGGCGGCCTCGCCGAGGTCGAGCGTCGGCTCGCCGCGCGGGGGCATTCGTGACGGGGGCACGTCACGCGGCGCTGGCGTGGCTCGCGGCGGCAACGATGGCCGCGTGCGGATCGCCTGCCGGCCCGCCGGCAGGCGGCCAGGCGCCGGGCGCGACCGCACCGTGGTTCCAGGACGTCGCGGCGTCCTCCGGCCTCGCCTTCACGCACCGGTCCGGCCATCGCGACGGCACCTATCGCCTCCCGGAGATCATGGGCGGCGGCGCGGCGGTCTTCGACATGGACGGCGACGGCGATCTCGACGTGCTCCTCGTGCAGAGCGGGGAGTTGGGCGCGCCGGACACCGGCTCCCGGCATCGCCTGTTCCGCAACGACGGCCACGGCCGGTTCGAGGACGCCACGACCGGCAGCGGCGTGGACGTGCCCGGGTACGGCATGGGCGTCGCCACCGGCGACTACGACGCCGATGGGGACGTCGATGTCTACGTCACGAACCTCGGCGGCAACGTGCTGCTGCAGAACGACGGGCGCGGCCGCTTCACCGACGTCACCGCGCGGGCCGGCGTGGCCGGCGGCGGATGGAGCACGAGCGCGGCCTTCGCGGACCTGGACGGCGACGGCGATCTCGATCTCTTCGTCACGCGCTACGTGGCCTGGGAGCCGGGACGCGAGCGCCAGTGCTTCAGTCTCGCCGGCAAGGTGGACTACTGCGCGCCCAGGAACTACGAGGCGCCCTCGACGGATCTGCTGTTCCTCAACCGCGGCGACGGCACGTTCTCGGATGCCTCGGAGGCCGGCGGTCTGCTGGCGGCGCGCGGCAACGGGCTCGGCGTGCTCGTGGACGACGTCAACATGGACGGACGGCCGGACGTCTTCGTCGCCAACGACGCCACGCCCAACCATCTGTGGATCAACCAGGGCGGTGGCCGGTTCGTGGAGTCGGCCCTCGCGCTCGGCGTGGCCATCGACCAGGACGGATCACCGAAGGCCGGCATGGGCGTGCACGCCGCCGACGTGGATGGCGACGGCGACAACGACCTGCTCGTGATGAACCTCGACGCCGAGTCCGACTCGTTCTACCGGAACGACGGCCGCTTCTTCGTGGACGCCACGAACATGGTCGGCTTGCGCGTGGTCAGCCGGCGCTTCACCCGCTTCGGCGTCGGGCTCCAGGACTTCGACAACGACGGCCGCCTGGACCTGTACGAGGCCAACGGCCGCGTCGGCCTCCAGGCCGAGACCTTCTCAGACGACCCGTACGCCGAGCCGAACCTGCTCCTGCGCGGCGTGGACGGCGCCCGCTTCGAGGAGGTGACCCCGCGCGGCGGGACGGCCGCGGCGCTCGTGGCCTCGAGCCGCGCGGCCGCCTTCGGCGACCTGGACGGGGACGGCGGCGTCGACATCGTCGTGGCCAACCGGGACGGGTCGCCCTACCTGCTCCGGAACGTCGTCCCGTCGCGCGGACACTGGACGGCCTTCTCGGTACGGACCGCGCGCCACACCGACGCCATCGGCGCCGTGGTCACGGTGACGGCCGGCGACCGCCACTGGCGGCGCGACGTGCGGACCGCGTACAGCTACCTCGCCGCCAACGATCCGCGCGTGCACGTCGGCGTGGGCGACGCGACCGGCATCGACCGGGTGGACGTGCGCTGGCCGGGCGGCGCCGTCGAGCGCTTCGGGCCGTTCGGCGTGGACGCCGTCGTCACGTTGACCGAAGGGGCGGGCACGCCGGTCGCCAGCCGGCCCTGACGCCGGGCGAAGGTCGAACGGGCCGCCGGCGCGGCCGGCTCCAAGGGCCGCCGGCTACTGGGCTTCGGTGATCGTCGTGGTGCGGTCGAGCGCGAGGCCCGACAGCGTCTGCGTGGCTCCACTCGGCCAGCGGATGCGGATCGTGCCCGGCGTCTCGCCGTCGGCGAGGCCGAAGGTCAGGCCCGGATCCGACTGCGACAGATAGCCGTGCGTCGGCGTGACGACGCGCCGCTCGGTACGTCCGCCCGACTCGACCTCGACGAGGGCCCCGACCGCGTCGTGATTGCTCGCCGTGCCCACCAGACGGAGCCGGAACCAGCGCCCGGCCGGCGTGTCGTTCCGGAGCAGGCGGATCGGACCGGACACCGGGATGACGACGAGGTCGAGATCGCCGTCGCCGTCGATGTCGCCGTAGGCGCCACCTCGGCCGACCACGGGCGTGGCGAGGGCGCCGGTCTCGCGGACGGGCACGAAGGTGGACGGGGCGTCCGGCCCGGCATTCCAGTAGAGGGCGGCCGGCTGGGCGTACTGCTGGCTGGCCTGGACGACCGCGATCTGATCCTCGACGTGGCCGTTGATGGTCAGGAGGTCCTGGCGGCCGTCCAGGTCGTAGTCGAAGAAGAGCAGGCCGAAGGTGAGCCACGCGCGGCTGGGCGCGCCGATGCCGGCGGCAATGGCCTCGTCCACGAACTGTCCCGAGGGCTGCCGGACGAAGAACGCCGCCATCTCGTTGGCGAAGTTCCCGATGGCCACCGCGAGGCTGCCGTCGTCGCGGACGTCGCCCACGTCGATGCCCATGCCGGATCGGGCGTTGCCATACGGGTCGTAGGCCAGGCCCAGCGTGGCGCCGGCCTCCTCGAACGTGCCGTTGCAGTGCGACCTGAACGCGTGATTGCGCACCGTGTCGTTGGCCACCACGAGGTCCACGCAGGCGTCGGCGTCCAGGTAGGTGGGCGCCACGCCGAGCGCCTTGGCCGCGGGCTGCTTCGTCACCGGGTCGACGACGACCAGCCCGGCCGCCGCCGCCCGCTCCACGAAGTGGCCGTCGCCCTGGTTCACGTAGAAGAGGGGCGCCGCGCCGGCGAAGTTGCGCGGCGGGCCGTAGGCGCGGCCTATGCCGGCGAGGCTGAAGTCCTGCGCCTTGTCGATGTCGCGCGACCAGCGGACGTAGTTGCACACGTACAGATCGAGGTCGCCGTCGGCGTCGGCGTCGAACCACGTGGCGCAGGTGCTCCAGTCGTTCGGGCCGCCGGCGACGCCGGCCTCCGCCGTGACGTCGTGGAAGCGGCCGCCGACGTTCTCCAGCAGCACGTTGCCGCCGACGGCGGTCACATAGAGATCGGCCCAGCCATCGTTGTCGTAGTCGCCGGCGGCGATACCCATGCCGTAGCGCTGGACGGCCAGGCCCGCGGCCGCCGTGCCGTCGGTGAAGCGTCCGTGGCCGTCGTTGACGAACAACGTGACCGTGGACCGCGCGGGCGGCGCGGCGGGACGGGTCCAGGGCCAGTCGCGGCCGTTCACCACCAGCAGGTCCAGATCGCCGTCGTTGTCCACGTCCACCAACGCGCCGCCGCCGCCGGTCGTCTCGGGGAGGAGCTTCTCGCCGGTGGCTCCGCTGACGCGGCGGTAGTCGCCGAGGCCGGCCTCGGCGGTGATGTCGGCGAAGCGGGCGGGAGGCGCCGGGGCGTCCGCGCGTGCCGTGGCGGCCGGGCCGGACGACGGCGCCGTCGCGGGCCGGCGCGTCAGCCACCAGGCGGCGAGACCCCCCGCGAGGAGGACGACGGCGACGAGGGACGCACGGGCGACGCGGCTGCTCACGGCGATGGGGACCCTGAAGTCGAGGCACGCGCGGCATTGGCGGGGCCGCGGCGCTGCACATCGTAGATCACGACGGCCTGCGCCGCGTGGTTGGCGGCCGGGTGGCCGGCGCGGTGCTCCGCGATGACGCGGCTTCGCGCCAGCTCGTCGGCGGTGTAGCGCATGTGCGCCTCCCGGTGCGTCGCCGCGCGCGACACGTCGCCGAGCTCAGCGTAGAGCAGCGACAGCGCGTGGTGGGCGGTGACGTTCTCCGCATCGAGCGCGAGCGTGCGTTCGAACGTCCCGGCCGCCCGCTGCAGGAAGTCGTTCCGGGACGCGGCGCGGGCGGCCCCACGTTCCTGCTTCGCGCGCTCGAAGAGCGCCTGGCCCAGCTCGTTCAGCACCTCGTAGTCGAGGGTGAAGTCGAAGCCGCGCGCCGCCAGATCCGGCGAGGTCGCGCCGAGCGCCGCCGAAAAGTTGGCGATGGCGTCGTCGAGGTGTCCGTTCTCCTTGTTGACCAGCCCGTTCAGCCACGCCACGGTCCACGGCGCGGCGCCGGCGGCGGTGGCCCGCCGCAGCGCGTCGGCCGCCTCGTCCACGCGACCCTCCTTGTAGTACACGCGCGCCAGGTTGAGTGGGCCCTCGGGGCGTCCCAGCCGCTCGACCTCGCGGAACGCCTCTTCCGCCTGCCGGAGCTCGCCCTTGTCGCTGCCGGCGTTGCCTTCGAGCAGGAGCCCGATGCCGTAGTCGTTCCAGCGCTCCCAGACGGGCTGCGCCGGCGCGGCTCCGGCCCCAGGCAGGCGCGCCACGGCGGTCGCGATCGTCGTGATGGGCAGGTCGATCCGGTACTCGGGCCCGTTGACGAAGGTCATCAGTGTCTTGTCGAACTTCCGGTACAGGAGCGCGGCGTCGATCGTGACCGGGCCGGCCGCCCCCGGCGGCAGGTCGAACGCGTAGTGGACGACCTGGGCGGCGCCCGGCGGAATCTGCCGATCGTACAAGGGCACGTAGATGTCCTGGACGTTGCGGCGGTCCACCTTCCTGGCCTGGCGGTCGAGCATGTAGATGTTGATGAAGTGCGCCCACGGATCGACGGCGCCGTCGGGCTCGAGTGCGCCGCTCCTGCCGATCTCCACGCCGTTCGCCTTGACGCTCAGCCGGACCCAGACCTCGTTGGAGTCGCCCGTGCCCTGCGTGAAGTGGTGCCCCACCTTCCGCGTGCGCACGACCACGTCGGCCAGGTAGCGGCGTCCCGGCGTGAGCGCCGGCGCGGCGCCGTCGAGGGGACCCAGGAGCGGTCCATCGATCGTGCCGCCCTCGCGCAGGCCGAAGACGTCCACCGTCGCCACGTCCTTGAGGAAGGCCTGGGTCGCCTCGAGCGTGGCCGAGTCGCCGCGCAGGAAGGGCAGTGCCGTGTTGGCGGCCAGGGTGCGATGGTCGTGGATCTGCAGCGTGCCGCTGCCGTCGAAGGGCTGCGCGCCGAAGTCGTTCGACGCGACCGGCGTCATGTGGCACCCGGCGCACCGGGCCTGCGCCGTCGGCGGGTAATAGAAGCTCCGCGCACCGTGCCCGGAGACGCCGCTCAGCAGGAAGCTGTCGTAGTGGTTCTGCCCGCGCAGGAACTCCTTGTAGTCGTTGAGCGCTCCGGGGATGTGGACCTTGTGGCAGGTGGAGCAGAACTCGGCCGTGCGGTGCAGGGGCTTCAGGAAGGTGGCCTTGTGGAAAGCCGGCCTGGCCTCGATCAGGCGCTTGCTGAGCGCCCGCAGCATGGGACTGCTGCTGAAGGCGAACGGGTAGTGCCGGGGCTCCCGGATCGTGTAGTCGCCGTTGCCGCGGGTGCTGTTCACGCGGTCGATGGCGTGGCAGGCGGTGCACGTGATGCCGGCCTGCGATGTCGGGTCGTGCTCGGTGTCGAAGTCCGGGCGGGAGAAGGCGCCCGAGAACAGCGGGACGGGATCGTGGCACCCCGCGCACCAGCGGCTCGCGTCCACCCCGCCGTCGCGAGCCAGTACCACCTTGCGCGTCTCCTTCACGCTGGCCGCGTAGACGGGGTTGTTGAACGAGCTGAAGTGGTGGGCGCTGGCCAGCCAGCCGCGATGCGCGTCGGCGTGGCACTCGGCGCAGTAGTCGTCGCGCATGAGCGACGAGGCCGCGATCGTCCGGCCGGTGGCGGTCTGCGCGAAGGAGGGCAGGAAGGACGCCTGTTCGCCGGGCGGCTCGCCGGCACGGCTCACGGCGACGTCCACGAGAGCGGTCACGAGGACGGCCGCCGCCGTCGCCAGGGCCCAGGTCCAGGCCGCGCGGGCGTGCACCCGCTGGCCGCGGCGGCGGTGCTGCTGAAAGGCCATCGCGACGGCGACCGGCACGAGGACGTGGAGCCAGTAGACGGCCGCGCGCAGCGCCGGCTGGCGCAGCTCGACGCCGGCGACACGGAGCAGCGCGATGCCCGTGACCAGCACCACCGCGGACAGGCCGGCCAGGAGATAGCCCACGCGCGCTGCCCGGCGATTGGGGTGCGTGCGCGCGGCCGCCAGGTGCGCCGCGACGAACGCCAGGAACGGCACGCCCGCCACCACGCCGGCCGCCAGGTGGGCGATGAGCGCCCACTGGAAGACATAGCCCTCCAGGGCGGCGCCGCGCAGCCACCCCAGCAGCGAGACCGCGCCGAGGTAGACGGCCGTCGCCGTCAGCGCGGCCACCACGCCGTACAGGACGCGCAGGAGCGTCTGGGCGACGGGACCGGCGACCGCGCTCCGCTCCGGCGACGCCATCAGCGCCCGCCCTCGTAGCGCGTGGTGAACTCGGCCTGCAGGCGGCGAGCGGCAGGGGTTGGCGTGCCCGGCATCGGCTCCACGGTGTCACCGTCCTTGGTGTAGAGATCCATGTCCTTGCACCAGCCTCGCGCGCGGAGCACGTAGCGCCGCGTCCATCCCGCGGCCGGCGGGGTGTCGAGCGCCGCGAACTCCACGGCCACCTCTTCACCCGGGCCGACGACGGCGACGGCGTCGTCCCCGTGCCGCACGAGCGCGGCGACGTCTCCGTAGCGCGTGTACCATCCGCGCGGGTAGCGGGTGTCCCAGAGCGGCGTGCGCCGTCCGTAGTCGTAGAAGGGCGTGCGCTGCAGCCCGGTCGTCCGACGGGCGAAGCCGGACTCCGCGAGCGTGGCCGACACGAGCGGGAGGACCCGCTCAACGGCCTGGGGAGCCACCGCCGCGTAGGCGACGGCGATCCGATCCCAGTAGATCTCCTGCGTGGTCGAGATCCGGAGGCCGACGGTGCCGGTGGGCAGGCCGTCGAGGGGCAGCGTCATGCGCCGCGGCATGCCGGCGGGATACCCGAACTCGCGCGCGACGACCCGCCAGCGGCCCTGACGATCGCGCGCCTCGAGCGTCGGCGCCTCGTACGCGGCCTGCGCCTGCCATGCGGCGAAGATCGTCTGGGCGTAGGGGTATTCGAGCCACCCGTCGATGACGAGCACCGGCCGGCCTGGGCCGCGCTCGACGGCGTCGGCGAAGGTCAGCTCCACCGCGTGGCGGGAGGTGAGGCCGATGAACCGCGCGTCGACCGCGCCCGGCGGCGCCGCCACGAGGTCCGCCGTGGCGAGTGCGGTCGTGACGTCGTCGCCGCGGTCGTTCACCGCGCGCGCCGGGAGCCGCTCCTCCCGGAAGAACACGGGCGCGCCCGTGGGCGGCGCGCTCAGGATCGACTTGCGCTCGTCCAGCGCCATCTGCCAGCCCGGCGGCAGGTCGTACGCGGCCAGCTCGAACTGGTCGAAGTACGCCACCTCCTCCATCGGCTCGCCGATGACGAGGCGATGGCGTCCCCCGCGCGTGCCGAGGGCGCCCTCGGGCAGCAGCACGTGTTCCCGCGGCCACGGGTCGGCATAGACGCCCGGCCGCTCGAAGAAGCCGATGCCGCCCACGCCCAGGAGGTCCGTGACGAACCGCGTCGCGGTGCCGTCGTCGGCGAACAGCACCGGGCAGCTCGACAACTGGCGTTGGGTCTCCTCGATCACGTGACGGCGCCCGGCCTCGAGGCCGATCTCGGACTGGAGGACGCCGTCCGACCAGGTGAGCGACACGAGGTCCGCGCGTGAGGCGCCGCCGAGTCCGACCGCGACGGGCTGGAGGCTCTGCCCCGGGCCCGACTGGAGCCGCGCGGTGTCGAAGGCCGTCCAGCGCGCGCCGGTGCGGACGACGACCTTCGTGCCCACGCCCGACACGTTCGAGCGTCGCTGGTCGCTCGACTGCGAGCGACCCGTGACCGCCACGGTGACGTAGGCGCCGCGGCCCGGGCCTGGCGCCCACTCGGCGACGCCGCCACCCGTGGACGCGACGACCGACGGGCCGCGCGCGTCGCCCGTCGTGGCCACGGCCCACGCGGCCGCCGGGGCCTCGGCCTCGAAGACCGGCGAGGCCTCGCCGGTCGTCGGGACGGCGTACGCCCTCCACGTGTCGCCGGCCGATGCGAGGAGTTCGAAGGCGCCGTCGCCGTTCACGTCCGCCAGCGCGAGCCTGGCCGGCGCCGTTCGATCGGGCGATGCCGCCGGCGGCGCCAGCCGCCGCGACGCCATCGCCGTGCCCGGCGCGGCCGACCATCGTTCCAGGCCTCGCGCCGAGGTCGTGTACAGCTCCGCGCGCCCGTCCGCATCGAGATCGGCCGCCAGGAGGGCGGTGGCCGCGGCGGCCTCGAAGGCCTCGTAGCCGCCGGCGCGGTGGTACTGCCAGACGCGGTCGTTGAGGAAGACGTCGTGGGGCGGCGTGGCCTTCAGCACGACGATGTCGTGGTCGCGGTCCCCGTCGAGATCCACGATCGCCACGCCGACGGACGGGCGTCCGTCCCCGGCCACGCCAGCCTCGGCGGCGATCGGGCGGAAGGTGCCGTCGCCGTTGTTGTTGAGGAGCTCGTTGGGGCCACCGGCGTTGGTGAGCCAGATGTCGAGGTCGCCGTCGTGGTCGGCGTCCACGAGCGCGCCGTCCACCGCGTCCACGCGCGTCGTCGCCCGGCTCGCGGCGGTCACGTCCCGCCACGCGCCGAGGTCGCCCTGCCGCCACAGGGCCGTGTGCCCGCTGCCGCGCACGAGGACGACGTCGGTCCGGCCGTCGTTGTCGAGATCGCCCCAGAGCGCGGCGCGCACGTCGGGCACGCTGGCCAGCGGATGCCCGGCGGCCGCTTCCCATCGGTCCCCCCGGTGGAGCACGACGAGGTTGGCCGCGGGCGGAGTGCCCGCGCCGGCCACGAAGACGTCGGTCGTGCCGTCCCCGTCGATGTCGGCGGCCGTGATCGAGCGCGCGCCGGCCGGCGGCGCCGCTGGCCACGAGACGAGGCGGGCCGCGGACAGAAACGGCGCGCCGTCGGGCACGGCGGCGGGCGGCAGGGGCGCCTCGATGGGGACGGCCTCGGCCAGCGGGCCCATGCGCGTGTACTTGAACTCGGCCAGGTGCGCGCGTGGATCGCGCTCGAGTGCCTGGAACGCCGCGAGCCGGGCGGCGGCGTCTTCACCGCGGCCGAGGCGCTGCAGCGCCTGGAACGCGCCATAGGCGGCGCTCCGGAGCAGCGGATCGGCGGACTGCGCCGTGTCGAACCAGGCCAGGGCCGCTTCCGGCGACCCGGCCAGACTGGCCTGTCCGGCGAAGTAGGCCGCGTATCCATCCCGCGGCGCCTCCGCGGCGACGGCCTCGAGCAGCGGCAGCGCGTCGGCATCGCGGCCCTGGTAGAGCAGCAGCAGCCCGAGCACGTACCGGGCGCGCGTACCGACGCCAGGCGCGTCGATCACGGCGCGCAGCCGGCGCTCCGCATCCGCTGCGTCCTCGGGCCGCTGGCGGTTCACGAGCGCGATCGCCAGGTTCAGCGCCGTCTCGGCCGAGTCCGGGTGCGTGGCGGCCAGCGCGGAGAAGGCGTCGACGGCGGCCGGGAAATCGAACTGGCCCAGGTGCCCCAGCCCGGCATTGGTCGCGCCGACGAGCGCCGGGTCCGGCGGCGCCGGTGACGGCGGCGCGCCTCCACAGGCCGAGCTGGCGAGCGCCAGTGTGACGAGCAGGCGGACGAGCGCCAGGCGCTGTCCAAGGGGGCGGCCCATCGGAGACGGATGTTACCCCAGCGCCCGCCGGCGCGGAGCGCGTTACGGCGCTGTCGACGCGAGCGCCGCGGCGTCGGCCTGTTCGTGCGCGTGGTACGAACTGCGGACGAGCGGACCGGCCTCGACGTGCACGAACCCGAGGGCGAGCGCGCGCGCTTTCAGCGCGGCGAACTCGTCGGGATGGTAGTAGCGCTCCATCGGCGCGTGATCGGGCGACGGCCGCAGGTACTGGCCGATCGTGAGGATGGCGACGCCCACGCGACGGAGATCCCGGAACACCTGGACGAGCTCGTCGTGCGTCTCACCCAGCCCCACCATCAGCCCGGTCTTGGTCGGGATGGCCGGCGCGACGCGCGCGGCACGTTCGAGCAGCTCGAGCGTGCGCGCGTACTTCCCGCCGGAACGCGCCATGCGGTAGAGCCGGGGCACGGTCTCGGTGTTGTGGTTCAGGACGTCCGGGCCGGCGTCGAGCACGGCGCGCAGCGGGGCTTCGTCGCCCTTGAAGTCCGGAATCAGCACTTCCACCCGGCACGCCGGCACCTGGGCCTTGATGGCCCGGATCGTCTCGGCGAAGATCGACGCGCCGCCATCGGGCAGGTCGTCGCGATCGACAGACGTGACCACGGCGTACTTGAGGTCCATCGCGCGCACCGCGTCGGCGACGCGGCCGGGCTCGGCGAGATCGAGCGCCGCGGGCTTGCCGTGCTTGACCGCGCAGTACGCGCAGGCCCGGGTGCAGACGTCGCCCAGGATCATGAACGTGGCCGTGCCGTGGTGCCAGCACTCGCCGATGTTGGGGCAGTGGGCGTCCTCGCAGACCGTGTTGAGCTTCAGGTCGCGCATGATGCCCCGCAGCCGGAGGTAGTTCTCGGAGCCGGGGGCACGCACCTTGAGCCATTCCGGCTTCGGGGCGCGGGGTCTGACGAAGTGCAGGGGCGCTTCCACGGTGTCAGTGTACTGGGGCTCGGGCGGCTCGGGCTAGGTGGCGGCGCCCGAGGGGGGCCTGGCGCCGCGGGCGAGGCCGCCCACGAGGAAGTCCGCGAAGGCCCGGCCGATGGCGTCCGACGTCATCGGCCCCGCCGGGTCGTACCACTTCGTGATCCAGTTGACGGCGCCCATGATGGCGAAGGCGACCATCTTGGGATCGCCCTGGGCGAAGCGCCCATCGTCCATGCCGTCCTGGATGATGGCCCGCAGGCCGTGGTCGAAGGCGTCGCGGCGGGCGATCACCTTCCGCAGGAGCGGCGGAGACAGCGCCTGCAGGTCGATGGTCAGCGCCGTGGCCTGCAGTTCGTCCAGGATGAGGTGGACGAACGCGAGCACCAGCTTCCGGAGCTTCACGTCCGGCGTCGTGGGCTCCTCGCGGACCTCGTGGAGGAGACCGAGCAGGACGTCGAGGCTGTACTCGTGGCAGGCGTAGAGAATCTCTTCCTTGTTCTTGAAGTAGTAGTAGAGGTTCCCCTTCGTCATCTCGAGCGCGCCCGCGATCTCGTCCACGCTGGCGCCGTGGTATCCGCGGCGGCGGAACGCGGCGGCGGCGCTCTTGAGGATGTCGATGCGGCGGTCGGTGGCGGCGATGGACTGGGACGGTGGCGGCATCGAGGGGGCGGAGTCGGTCGGGCCACTGTAGCACAGCGTTGAACGAACGTTCAAAGTGCGTTAGGCTGTGATTTCCGGCTCGAAGCGCAGGGCATCCCGCCACGTGTCTCTGGCCGGCCCGTCCCAGGAGCCTCATGGCAGACACCGCCGAACAGCCGACCGTCACGTTCGAGACCACGCCAGACGAGTACAAGCACTGGAAGCTCACGTTCGACGGGCCTGTCGCGACGCTGGCGATGGACGTGCAGGAAGACGGCGGGCTGCGGCCGGCCGACTACAAGCTGAAGCTGAACTCCTACGACCTGGGCGTGGACATCGAGCTCGCCGACGCGCTCCAGCGCCTGCGTTTCGAGCACCCCGAGGTCAAGACCGTCGTCGTGACGAGCCTCAAGCCGCGCATCTTCTGCGCCGGAGCCAACATCTTCATGCTCGGCAGCTCGTCGCACGGCTTCAAGGTGAACTTCTGCAAGTTCACGAACGAGACCCGGCTCGGGATGGAGGACGCCAGCGCCCACAGCGGATTCCGGTTCCTGGCGGCCCTCAACGGCATCTGTGCCGGCGGCGGCTACGAGCTCGCCCTGGCCTGCGACGAGATCATGCTGGTGGACGACGGCAGCGCGGCCGTCTCGCTGCCCGAGACCCCGTTGCTCGGCGTGCTGCCGGGCACGGGCGGCCTGACCCGCGTCGTGGACAAGCGCAAGGTGCGCCGCGACGTCGCCGACCACTTCTGCACGCTGTCCGAGGGCGTGCGCGGCAAGCGCGCCGTGGAGTGGCGGTTCGTCGACGCGGTGGTCCCGACGAGCCGGTTCAAGGACGCCGTGGCGGCGCGGGCGGCGGCCCTGGCCGAGTCGTCGGATCGTCCGGGGACGGGTCCCGGCATCAGCCTGGGACCGCTGTCGCCGGCGATCGACGGCGATCGCATCGCCTACCGCTACGTCACCGGCGTCATCGATCGCGAGCGCCGCCTGTGCGACCTGACCATCGCGGCGCCCGACGGTCCCCAACCCACGACACCCGACGAGTTCCTGGCCGCGGGCGATCAGGCGTGGGCCCTCCGGGCGTTCCGGGAACTGGACGACGCCATCCTGCGCCTCAGGCTGAACGAGCCCGACATCGGCACGCTCGTGCTCAGGGCCACGGGCGATGCCGAGGCCGTGCTCGCCGTGGACCGGACGCTCGTCGAACACGGCGGGCACTGGCTGGTCCGCGAGATCGTGAACCACATCCGCCGGACGCTGAAACGGCTGGACCTCACCTCGCGCACGATCTTCGCGCTCGTCGAGCCGGGCAACGCGTTCGCCGGCACGCTGGCGGAGCTGGTGTTCGCCGCCGACCGCGCCTACATGCTGCACGACGACGACGAGGCCAACCGGATCGCGCTGTCGCCCATGAACGGCGGCGCGTATCCGATGAGCAACGGCCTGACGCGCCTGCAGGTCCGGTTCCTCGGCGAGCCCGGCAAGGCCGAGGAGGCGCTCGCGCACGAGGGGCCCTTCATCGCCCCCGACGCGCTCGAGGCCGGCCTGGTGTTCTCGGCGCCCGACGAGATCGACTGGGACGACGAGGTGCGGCTGGCCCTGGAGGAGCGGCGCGCCTTCTCGCCGGACGCGCTCACGGGCATGGAGGCGAACCTGCGGTTCGCGGGCCCGGAGACGATGGAGACGAAGATTTTCGGCCGCCTCACGGCCTGGCAGAACTGGATCTTCCAGCGCCCCAATGCCGTCGGAGAGAAGGGGGCGCTCATGACCTACGGCCGCGAGGGCCGACCCTCATTCGACTGGCGGAGGACGTGATGATTTCGAGCGACCGGATTCCCAACAACGTCGACCTCCACAGCAACAAGCGCCTCCAGCGCGCGCTCGAGCACTGGCAGCCGAAGTACCTGGACTGGTGGCGCGACATGGGGCCGAGCGGCTTCCAGGACCACCACCAGGTCTACCTGCGCACGGCCGTGTCGGTGGACGCCGCTGGCTGGGCCCACTTCGACTACGTGCGGCTGCCCGAGTACCGGTGGGGGATCTTCCTCGCCGAGCCGACGCACGACCGGCGGATCGGGTTCGGCGACTTCAAGGGTGAGTCGGTGTGGCAGGAGGTGCCGGGCGAGTTCCGGAACCCCCTGCGCCGGCTGATCGTGATCCAGGGCGACACGGAGCCCGCGAGCGTGGAGCAGCAGCGCATGCTGGGCGCCCACTGCCCGAGCCTGTACGACCTCCGCAACCTGTTCCAGGTGAACGTGGAGGAGGGCCGGCACCTGTGGGCGATGGTCTACCTGCTGCACTCGCACTTCGGGCGCGACGGTCGCGACGAGGCGGAGGCGCTCCTGGAGCGGCGCAGCGGCCACACCGACACGCCCCGCATGCTGGAGGCGTTCAACGAGCCGATCGACACCTGGCTCGATTTCTTCGCCTTCACCATGTTCACGGACCGCGACGGGAAGTCCCAGCTCCTGTCCCTGTCGGAGAGCTCGCTCGATCCCCTCTCGCGCACCACGCGCTTCATGCTCACCGAGGAGGCGCACCACATGTTCGTCGGCGAGACGGGCATCGCGCGCATCCTGGAGCGGTCGTGCCAGCTGATGAAGGAGGCGGGCTTCTCCGGCGACGTCCGCAGGCTGGGCGGCATCGACATCCCGCTCGTGCAGAAGTTCGTGAACTTCTGGTTCAGCCAGAGCCTCGATCTGCACGGGTCCGAGGTGTCGAGCAACGCCGCGAGCTACTTCTCGAACGGGCTCAAGGGCCGCGCCGAGGAAGACAAGTACGCCGACGACCACGTGCTCGGCGGCGACACCTACCTGCTCGACGTCCTGGACGAGAGCGGCCGCATCAGCCGCGAGGAAGTGCCGATGCGCAACGCTCTCAACGAGGTCCTGCGCGACTGGTACGTCGGCGACTGCCAGGCCGGCGTGGACCGGTGGAACAAGCGCGTGCTGGAAGCGCACGGCCTGTCCGACCGGATCGTGCTCCCGTCTCGCAAGTTCAACCGCGCCGTCGGCATCTACGCCGGCAAGTACTTCGACCCGCAGGGCCACATGCTGTCGGCGGAGGAGTGGGAGCGGCGCAGGAGCGAGTGGCTGCCGACGCCCGAGGACAAGGCCTACCTGCACAGCATCCAGGCCACGCCCGTCTACAAGCCCGGCCAGTTCGCCAACTACATCGCGCCGCCGGCGCGGGGCATCAATCGGATGCCGCTCGACTTCGAGTACGTCAGGACGGAAGCTTGACGACTTGGTCCTGACGTAGGCTCACGGGGCCCGGGTCCCGGGTCTCGGGGCCCGGGACTGCCGAGTCGAGAGTTGCTGTCCGAGTCCCGCCCGAGCCCCGGGACCCGAGACCCGAGACCCGCACGTGTCAAAAGTTCATTACTCCGCCCACGACGGCGTGGCCGTCTTCGAGCTGAACGACCCGCCGGCCAACACCTACTCGTACGAGATGATGCGCGAGCTCGACGAGGGGATTCTGGCCGCCCGCATGGACGCCAGCGTGCACGTGCTCGTCCTGACCGGCGTGGGTGAGCGGTTCTTCTGCGCCGGCGCCAACATCGGGACGCTCAGGGACGCCGACCCCGCGTTCAAGTACTACTTCTGCCTCCACGCCAACGAGACGCTCAACCGGCTGGAGCAGACGCCGAAGCTCGTCATCGCGGCCCTGAACGGGCATACCGTGGGCGGCGGCCTCGAGGTGGCGCTCGCGGCCGACCTGCGCATCGCGCGCAAGGGCGCGGGCAAGGTGGGGCTGCCGGAAGTGGCCCTGGGCGTGCTGCCGGGGACGGGCGGCACACAGCGCCTGGCGCGCCTGCTCGGCAAGGCGAAGGCGATGGAGCTCATGGTCACGGGGACGCTCCTCACGATGGAGGACGCGGCCGCGGCCGGTCTCGTCAATCAGGTGTGGGGCGAAGATGTCCTCGCGGGCCGCTCTTTCCTCGACACGGTCGTCGATTACGCCAAGACGTTCGTCCCGCCCCACCGCGCGAGCCGGGCGGTGGGGGCCATCAAGCGGGCCGTCCAGTCAGGCGCCGAGGCCGCCTTCACCGAGGCGCTCGCCCTCGAGCGCGAGCTGCAGCAGCGACTCTTCGAGAGCCACGACGCGGCTGAGGGGCTGGCCGCGCACCTCGAGAAGCGCCCGCCCCGCTTCACCGGGCGGTAGCCCGCCTTCCCCCAGGAGTCACGGAGTCATGTCGAGTCATCCCCGGACCATCGCCGTACTCGGAGCCGGCACGATGGGCCACGGCATCGCCCATGCGGCCGCCGCGGCCGGCTACGACACCCACCTGTATGACGTGTCCGAGGGACAGCTCGGAAAGGCCCGGGACCAGATCCAGGCCATCGTCGAGAAGGGCGTGTCGCTGGGCAAGACCGGCGCGGACGAGGCGCGCGCGCTCGTCGGCCGGCTGCACCCGACGACGTCGGTGGCCGATGCGGTCCGGCACGCGGCGGTGGTGATCGAGGCCGTGCCCGAGCGGATGGACCTCAAGGTCGGCCTCCTGGCCGACGTGCAGGTCGGGGCGCCCTCGGAGGCCGTCATCGCGTCCAACACCTCCGCCCTCAGCCTGACGGAGCTCGCGGCCGTGCTGGATCGGCCTGGCCGGCTCGGCGGCATGCACTTCTTCAACCCCGTGCACAGGATGAAGCTCGTCGAGATCGTCCGCGCGCTGGAGACGAGCGACGAGACCGTCCGCGTCATGACCGAGCTGGCCGTCGCGATGGGGAAGGACACGGTGCTCGTGAAGGAGTCGCCGGGCTTCACGACCAGCCGCATCAACGCCATGATCGGCAACGAGGCGTTCTTCATGCTGCAGGAAGGCGTGGCCTCGGCGCGCGACATCGACAAGGCCCTGAAGCTCGGCCTGAACCACCCGATGGGGCCGTTCGAGCTGGTGGACCTGGTGGGGCTCGACACCCGTCTCAGCATCCTGCAGCACCTGCACCGCACGCTCGGCGAGAAGTTCCGTCCCTGCCCGCTGCTCGAGCAGTTCGTCCGGGCGGGACGGCTCGGACGGAAGGTGGGCCGGGGCGTGTACGAGTACTGACCCGTCGCGACCAGGCACGGGGCAGGGGCGGCTCAGCGCCAGCGCGCGCGTCCAGTAACAACGTACCTGGATCGAGGGGCACTGCCGCGCGATAGAATCTCGGCCGTCCGCTGTCCCTGCCCCAGGGCCCGGCGTTCGCGCGCTGGTCGGCGCCGCTGCCGAGGGCCCGGAACGGCGGACCGCCACCATGACCGATCCGGTTGGACCGCCTCGCCGCTGGATGCTGGCCGTCGTCCTCGTCGCCCTGGCGTGTCCGGGGCGCGCTGGTGCGCAGGCATGGGGCGCCATCGAACTGCCGGGCGGCGTGGCGGCCGCCCGCACCGCCCTGAACCTGGGAAACGACAGCCGCACTCCCGGCGCGTTCCTGGTCGACTTCATCCGCACGGCCCACCAGTTCGGCGACGTCGACTCCACCGTCATCGACCGCTTCCAGCGCTACCTGGAATACGTGCAGGAACTGCGCGCGAAGCTCGCCGTGTGGCCGGACGGCCTCTTCCTCGGCAGCGATCGCCTTCCCAGGCAGACCCGCGACCGGTGGCGCAATGTGGCCGAACAGCTCGGCCTGCGCCTGCGGGAGGTCGCGAACCGGCCGGTGCTGGAGGTGGACCGCGGTGACGAGGCGGCGCAGCGCGCGATCTGGCTCGAGGCACTGGGCATCGACGTTCCGCAGCTGGTGCAGCAGCTCAACCTGGGGCAGCGCGTCCGGCTCGACGTCGGCGTCGAGTCGCTCCCGCTTCCAGCGCCGGAGGCCTGGCCCGCCGTGCTCGACCGGCCCGGCCGGCCAGACATCATCAGGCTGGGCGTGGAGCACCGGCCGGCGCTGCTGTACGTCGCCCTCATGGCGCTGGACGGGGAGACGCTGGAGTTCTTCGCGGCCCACCCGCGGCTCCTCGAACTCGACACCGCCACCACCGGCACGCTCGCGGCCTTCGCGGGCAGCCTGCACGTGCGCGGCGGGCAGGTGGCCGTGCCCGGCGGTGCGGCCTATGCGCCGGTCTGGGTGCAGCTCGTCGATCGGCGGCTCGACCAGCCCGAGGACTTCATCAGGCGGCTCCTGGAACGCGACGATGGCCGGCTCGCGTTCCTCTACGACACGGTGGCGCACCTGAGCCCCTCGCTCCAGACGGCGCTCTTCGACGGCACCACGACGACCACCGCGCGCATCGACGCGATCGAGCGCCACCTGCGTCCGTTCAAGGCGATCGAGCCGGGTTGGACGGTCGGCGTCCGTCCGTTCTACCGGCCGGGGTTCGATCCGGGCCTCGCGATGACGATGCTCGACGTCGCGCCCGACGGGACGGTGGGTCCCTCGTGGTGGCCTCGGCTGTTCGAGGCGATCACCGACGACGACGGCTGGCCCGACCGTCCCCTGAAGCAGATCGAGGAACGCCGCGCCGGTCTTGGCTGGGTGGTCGGGTGGATGTTCGAGCGGGACGACGCCCCGGCCCGCTTCCAGTTGCTGCGGTTCGCGCAGCGGCGCTTCCGCGACGCGCCGCGCGCGGCCGCGGGCGATGTCGAGGTGGCCCTGCGCGGCGTGGCGAGGATGCCGTCCCTGCTGCTGGTGCTCGAACGCCTGGAGGCCGCCGACGCCCCGACGCTGGCGCGGCTGGCCCAGGCCGCGGTCCGGCTGACCGCGGCCGGCGACGTCGACCGCGTCGGGCCGCTCCTGCTCCGCTGGCAGTCGGCGCTGTCGGTGCTCGAGCAGGTCGCCAGGCGGCGGGCGCTGCCACCTGACACCATCCAGCGTCTGCTCCAGGCGCTGGCCGATCTGGTGCCGCAGAACGGCGTGCCACCCGCGGACGCCGTCGCCGGCTGGGTCATCGAGCAGCTCAACCCCGCGCTGGGCGGCCCACCGGCCCGGAGCGACTTCGAGCCGGCGGCGATCGCCGCCTGGCTGGCCCCGGAGCGTCAGCCGTCCCGCACGATGTCCTGGGAAGGCCTCGACTACCGTGTCGACCGCGTCGGTCCGGTCGTGCGCGACGCCACGGCCACGCGTGGCGCAACGAAGGGGCCGACGCTCGGCCACCTCGAGGTGCTCGTCCGGACGCGCCGTGAGATGGCGGCCGGCGTCACGACGCTCGAGGCGGCCAAGGACATCGCCGGACGGTTGGAATCCGTGCGGCGCGCCCTGCTGGACCTGCGGGACGACAGGAAGGCGCCCAGGTTCCAGACCGGCGACCTCTCCAACGCGGCGAGGACGATCGCCCGCATCCGGAAGCCGAAGGACCTGACGCGCGTTGCGCGCCAGGTGTCGCGCCTCGACGACGCCTTCGACGACGTCACCGGATACGTGCTGCCGGCGCTGGCCTACGCCCTGGCCGCCGCGCCGGTCCAACAGCCCCAGATCTACGCCGACGCCGCCGACCGCCACCTGATCACGGGGACGCGGGAGCTGCAGCCCGGACAGTGGCGGCTCGCCGCGTGGCGCCTGCCGAGGAGCGGCACGCTGCCGGCGGGCGGCAGCGGCGTCGTCGGCGCGATGCTGGCGCTCGACACGGTGCTGGCGGACGGACAGCTCCGCCGCGCGGCCGCCGCCGCGGGTGGCCTGCCGTCGGACCGCAAGCTGAACCCGGCGGACGCAGACGCCCTGATGATGCGGCTGCTGTTCGCGTCTCCGCTCGACGAGGTCGACGCGGCAGGCCCGGCTGCCCTGGCTGCCGTTGCCGACGGGCGGCAGCGCTGGGCGGCGATCGCCGGGCGTCCGCGCGCGGGCAGCGAGGCGGCGCTCATGTCGCTCCTCGGGCCGATTCGCGGCAACCTCGTGCTGTGGCTGCGCGAGCGCGACCAGGCCGCCGCGGCCGATGCGCTCGTCCTGCCGTCGGAGCTTGCCCGCCTGGGACTGGACGAGGGAGGAGCGCTCCCGCGGGCGTTCGGCGTGTCGTCGTTCGCCTTCGACGGCTGTCTCTGCCTGCGCGCGCCGATCGCGGCCTGGCCAATCACCGAGTGGACGGGGCGCGGGGACGCCGGCCATCTCTCGTTGCTGGGCGCCGACCTCGCGCTGCGACTCGCCCAGGCGCTTGCCGACCTGGCGTTGCCTCCGTTCCTCATGGAGCTGGTGCTTCCGATGGCCCTGCAGGACCAGTTCGACCGTGTCAACCAGTTCTCGACGTCGGACTGGGAGGCCCTGACCGACGGCCGCTTCGTCACCAGGACGCGCGTGGAAGAGTACCTGCTGGCCCTGGTCGCCGAGGGTGTCCTGGCGCCGCCGTCCTCGGCGCCGCCGGGCGGGGAGCGCCGCTGAGATGCGCGCTCGGCACCTCGCGGCGGTCCTGGCCGTGTCCGCGGCCGTCGGCCTGGCGGCCGCACAGCCCTCGGTCGCCATCTCGTCGCCGACGGCGGACGACGTCGTCACCGGCCCCACCACGTTCGCCGTGGACGCGGCCACGCTGCCGCGAGGCGCCCGGGACGTCACGTTTTACGTCGACGGCGTCAGGGCCTGCACAGGAGCCGCCCCCGAGCTCCGCTGCGACTGGGACGTCGGCCTGCGCGTGGCGTCGCGTCACGTCCGGGCGGTGGTGCGCCTGGACGACGGCCGGCAACTGAGTGCGGCGCTGCGCACGAAAGACGTGGACGTCACCTTGTATGCGAGCGTGGATGCCGTGGTGGTGGCGGCGACGGTGAAGCGCGGCCGGGATCGGTTCGTCGACGGACTGACGATCGCGGACTTCCGGCTCTTCGAAGACGGCCGTCGCCAGACGCTGACGTCGGTCACCACGGAAGACGCCGCCGCGGACGTCGTGCTGCTCCTCGACATCAGCGCCAGCATGGAACCGGCGATGGACGACCTGCGAGCCTCGGCCCGCCGGTTCATCGCCGCCATGCGTCCGCAGGACCGCCTGACGCTGGCGGGGTTCAACGACGGCCTCTTCGTCATCGCCGGTCCGTCGGCCGATCGGGCGGCGCGGCTCGCCCAGCTCGAGCGCGTGAAGGCGTTCGGGCGGACGTCGCTGTACGATTCGCTCGTGCGGGCCGCGGACCTGTTCAGGACCGCCTCGGGCCGCCGCGCCCTCGTGGTCTTCACGGACGGCGACGACGTGGCCAGCCGCGGTTCCGCCGAGACGGCGCGGACCGCCCTCCAGGGCAAGGACGTCGTGCTCTACGTGGCGGGACAGGGCAAGGCGGCCGACGACCGCGAACTGCGGGACCGGCTCCAGCGCCTGGCCGAGGAGACCGGCGGCGCGGCGTATTTCGCCAACCGCATGTCGGCCCTGGACGGGCATTTTGCCGACGTGCTGCGGACCATCGGCCACCAGTACGTGCTGACCTACACGCCTGAGCGGCCGATGGGCGACGGAGCCTGGCGCACGGTGCGGGTGGAACTGGCCAACGGCAGGCACGACGTCCAGGCGCGCCAGGGCTACTTCGCGCGGCGGTCCACCGCGAAGTGAGGGCGCCACGCGGCCGCCGACCTCGCCGGGCCCGGCCCGCGGCCGTTCGCTCCCCGGGGACCGCGCGCCTGCCTCACTGCACGATCGTGATCGTGCCCTGCAGTCCGGCCACCGTCGGCTGGTTGTGATCGTGGAAGCCGCAGGTCCGGACGGTGGTGAAGTTGCCGCTCGTCTTCGACTGGCCCGGCGACAGGAACCCGACCTGCGCCATCGGCAGACAGTCGGTGTGCTCGGGATGCGGATCGGAGGACATGTCGTGCGGTCGGCTGTCGTTGTTCACGAAGGTGACGCGGCCGCCCTGCGCGATGGTCACGTTCTGCGGGCTCACGGCGTTGTTGGCGCCGATCGTGATCGTCGCCGTGGACGGCGCGCCCCCGGTGCCGCCGCCCCCCCCGGCGCCGCCGCCGCTACCCGAACCGCCGCTCGGGCTGGTGGGGCCGCCCCCGCCTCCGCCGCACGCCGCCGGCGCCGCCGCGAGGACGCCCGCGATCAGACCCGCCAGGATGGCACGTCGCATCGACCTCTCCCTTGCCGGCGGTCCGCCGGCGTCGTCCGGCCCGGCCCGCCGACGTGCACTAGTAGAACTTCCGCGAGATGTTGAAGCCCAGGTACCAGTCGTCGTTGCCGCCGCGGGCCATCTGCGCGAACGTGGTCCCGAACGCGTTGCCGACGTTCAGCTGGAAGGTGTGGCCGCCGGCGCGCTTTTCGATGCCGAAGCCCACCTGCGTCTTGCCCGGCTTGAAGCCGGTGAGCCTCGGCGTCAGCTCGACCACGCCGTAGACGGTGGGCAGGAGCCGGAGGCGCCCGCCGAGGCCGAGCATGACGGTGTCGTTGTCGTCCACCACGTCGCTGGGCAGGTCGTTGGTGTTGTTCACCCAGAACGGCTCGGCGTACACCGCGCCGCGGTCGGCGAACTCCCTCGACAGGATGACGCCGAGAGCAGGGGAGTAACTGTCGCGGAAGTTGTTCGTGCCTTCGGCGCTGCCGACGACGTTGATGGCGACGGGGAAGCTGTCGCTCTGGGCGACGACCTCGCGCTGGAGCATGAACTGGATGGTGCGGTTGTTCGTGCGGTGCACGACGACCTGCGTTGCCTTGAGAATCCCGAAGCGGTATTCGAAGCCGATCACGGCGCCGCTGTCGAACCCGAAGGCATCCTGTACCAGGTCGCTGAAGTCGCCCTGCCCGAGCGGGCGGCCGAAGCGGTGCGTGATGCGGAAGGCGCTGCCCATCGCCGGGAGGCGCAGCGCCGTCGGCAGGCCGATCAGCGTGAAGTCCGGCTGGGCGAGGTTGACGTCGCGGTCCGGGTCGTCGTCGTCCTGCGTGGCCGAGGTCGACGCCTCCGCGGCGACCGCCCCCGCCTTCGCTGGCGGATCCGAGGGACCGGCCGGACCGGCGAAGGCACTGGGGGCCGCGGCGAGCGCGAGGCTGAGGAACGACGTGGCGATGGCTGACTTCACGGTGGGCTCCTGTGGGGTACGCGAGGGCCGCCTAGTTGTTGGCCGCGCCTTCCTGAATCCAGCGGCGGATGATGCGCAGCTGCCCGGTGGTGAGGTAGGGCCCGGAGAATGGCATCCGCACGCCAGTGATGTTCGGTCCGCCTTCCAGTTTGCGCACGAGGTAGCTGTTGTCCGGATCGCCGGGAATGACCAGCACCTCGCCCGCCTTCGTCCTGGCCGGCCGTCCAACCAGGCTGTCGTAGCTGCCGGACTCCCCGAGGAAGAGACCGGTGGCGCCCGCCTGTCCGCCGCGCACGTGACAGTTGGTGCACGCCGGGCGTCCACTCGCGTCGGCCGCGGCGAAGATCTGGCTCTGGATGCTGCTGAAGGTCGGCGTGAGGTCCGGGGTGGGCCCGGCGAGGTCCGACAGCTTCTCGTCGCATCCAAGGCTCAGCAGTAGCAGCGGCAGTACACACAGCAGCGACGGCCGAAGTCGCATGATCTCGATACCTCTCCCGGGGGAAGCGCTACTGTGGCGCGGCGACGACGACCAGCGACCCGCGCATCGAGGCGTGGCCGTCGCCGCAGGCTTCCGAGCACACCAGGGGAAAGGTGCCTGCGTCGGTTGCCGTGAACTCGATCACGACGGGCGTGCCGCCGCGGGGAACGAGCGAGTTGATCCTGAACTTACGGATGCCGACGCCGTGGACGCCGTCCGCGGACGTGACGACGAGGCGCACCCGCTCGCCCTGCGTCACCTCGATCGTCGAGGGCTCGAACGCGAAGCGCCGCGCCACGATCTCCACGATCCGGACGCCGTCGGGCGCCTGGGGCGAGTCCGTGAGCGACGCGTCGCGCGCGGGCGGCGCGTATGCCGTGGCGGGGTCCTTCCCCACGCCGGCGTGTACCGGCGTTTCAGGGAGGAGCGCCATCCCCGCCACGGCAACGATGGCGAACACCAGCGGTGTTCGCCGGAAACCCAACGGGCCCGATGCCCGATGATGTCGGCGCGCCATCGGGGCGGCGAGTGTGCAAGCACGGTGCCGGAACCTCGATTGGCGCCGCTGGTGGAATTCGCGGTGAATTCGCGCGAGTGCGCCGGGCCGATCCGATGTGGTGGATTACCGGGCCCGTAACCGCTTACTTGGGGCGTAACCTCGCGCCCGGGCGCGCGATTGCAGGCCGTTCGGCGCGCTCGTCGCGGGTCTGGGCTGGATCGCGCCCCCCTGCCGGAGGGAGCCTCCCGCGCCCCCACGCCGCCCGGACAGGCGACTAGTCGATGCGGTACTTCGCCAGGTAGTGACTGAGCGCCCGCTGACTGAGGCCCATCAGTTCGGCGGCGTCCTTCTTCACGCCCCGCGACTGCTCGAGCGCCTGGCGGATCGTCTCGCGCTCCACCCATTCGACGTTCTGGTGCAGGCGCAGCGACGGGAGGCCCGTGGTCGGGGCGGCCGTGGCGCCCATGACCCACACGGTGTCGGGCGTCAGGGTCGTGCCCGTCGTCAGCACGACCGCGCGTTCGATCGTGTTCTCGAGCTCGCGGACGTTGCCCGGCCAGTGGTAGCGCTTCAACTCGGTCATCGCTGCGGCGTCCACGCCCGCGATGCGCTTGCCGAGGCGCTGTGAGAACTTCTGCACGAAGTGGTCGACGAGCGCGGGGAGGTCGTCCAGGCGCTGCCGGAGCGGCGGCAGATCGATGGGGATGACGTGCAGGCGGTAGTAGAGGTCCTCCTGGAAGCGGCCCTCCGCCGCCATGACCCGCAGGTCGCGGTTCGTGGCCGCGATGACGCGGACGTCCACCCGCTCGGTCCGCTCGCTGCCGAGCGGCTCGAACTCGCGCTCCTGCAACACGCGGAGGAGTTTCGACTGGACGTTGGCGCCGAGCGTCGCGATCTCGTCGAGGAAGATCGTGCCCCCGTCGGCCAGCTTGAAGCGGCCCTTCTTCGCCGACGCGGCGCCCGTGAACGCGCCCCGGACGTGGCCGAAGAGCTCGGACTCGATGAGCGTCTCGGGGATGGCCGCGCAGTTCACCTTGATGAGGGGCAGGTGCCGCTGCTGGCTCCGGTCGTGAATCGCCCGGGCCACAAGCTCCTTGCCCGTGCCCGTCTCGCCGGTGAGGAGGACCGTGCTCCGCGACTGGGCCACGAGCTCGATGCGCTTCGAGATCTCCAGCATGGCCCGGCTTCGGCCGACGATGCCGTAGTGGTCGAACTCCGCGTCCCGCTCGTTGCGCAGGTAGGTGAGCTCGGTGCGCGCGCGCAGCGCCGCCAGCGCCCGCCGCGCCGTCAGCAGCAGCTCGTCGACCTCGAACGGCTTCTGGAGGTAGTCGTGCGCGCCGAGCTTCATCGCCTCCACCGCGCTCTCGACGCTGCCGTGGGCCGTCATCATGACGATGGCCGGGCGTTCGCTTTCGGGCGTGGAGGCGACCAGCTCCTTGACCACGTCCATGCCAGACAGGTCGGGCATCCGGTAGTCGATGACGAGCAGGTCGAAGGACTGCTCCGCCAGGAGCCGCTGGCCCTCGCGGGCGCGAGCGGCCGTCGTGACCTGGTGGCCCTCGTCGCGCAGGGCGCGGCCCAGCGTCTTCAGGATCTTCTCTTCGTCGTCGACGAGGAGCACACGGCCTGCTGGCGTCATGACAGTCCGCGCCGCCCGGCCGGTCCGTCCACGAGCTCGATCGTCATCTCGGTGCCCGCGTCCACCTGGCTCGACACCCGGATCACGCCGCCCAGGCCCTCGATCACGTTCTTCGCGATCGCCAGCCCCAGGCCGCTGCCGGTCCGGCGCGTCGTGAAGTATGGATCGAAGATGCGGCCGACGTCGTCGGCCGGGATGCCGACGCCCGAGTCCCGGACCGTCAGCAGCACGCGGCCGCCGTGCCGGCGGGAGGCGAGGACCACCGGCGGCTCGCCGCCGGACGGCCGCGCCTCCACCGCGGCGCGCGCGTTGGTCAGGAGGTTGACGAGCACCGTCCGGACGCGCTCGGCGTCGGTCGTGAGCTCGCCGCACTCCGGGTCGAGGTCGAGCCCCACATCGGGCGCCGGGGCGGCGGCCACCACGGCCTCACGCGCGGAGCGGCAGATGTCGTTCACGGGCGCCCGCGCGTGCGAGAAGCGGATGGGCCGCGCGAAGTCGAGCACTTCGTGGACCACCCGGTTCAGACGATCGACTTCTTCGTCGATGTCGCGGGCGGCTTCCCGCGCGTCGTCCGGATCGGCGCCCGGCCGCCCCAGCTGCCGGAGGGCGCCCTTGATGATCATCAGCGGGTTGCGGATCTCGTGCGCGATGACGGTCGAGAGCCGCCCGAGGGCGGACAGCCGCTCGCGCTGGGCGGCGTCGCGCTGCGCGGCGGCGACCGACTGCGTCAGCGTGTTGAACGTCGAGGCCACGAGAAGGGCGTCCTCGTCGGCCCACGCCGAGTCGGGCAGGGTCATGCGCCGCGTGAGGTCGCCCGTGGCGGCCGCGTCGCGCATGTGCGCCGTGATCGTCGCCAGCGGCCGGGTGACCGTGCGCGCCAGCGAGTAGCTGAGGACGGCGGCGAGGGCCACGGTGGCGAGTGCCACGGCACCCATCGCGGCCCGGATGGTGGCCAGCGTCCGCATCCGCTCGGTGCGCGACCTGAGCACGATCGTGTGCGGCTGGGCGGCCGTGCCCTCGGGGCCGGACTGGCGGGCCAGGGGGCTGGCCAGCGCGGAGTAGTCGTCGCCGCTCAGGCGCAGGACGGGCGGACGCGGGTTCGAGGCGAACCACGCCGTCACGGCCGGGATGCTGTCGGCCGGGAACGACGCCGCCCGCACCACGCCGTCCAGCGAGAACGCCACGTCGGCGCCCGTGAGATTGCGCAGCTCGCGCGCCCGCGGGGAGTCCAGCAGGTAACCGAGGGTCAGCATCCCCAGCCGTTCCGGCGACTCGAGGTCGATCGTGACCGGCACCGTGACCAGCTGCAGCACGCCGTCGGCATGCTGCCGGAACGACGATCCGAGCTGGTCCAGCGGCGGCGTCGCGCCCCCGCCGGCCTCGTCCGTGGCGTGGTCGCCGGCGATGGCGTAGGCGAGCTGACGGCCGTCGCGCCCCGTCACCACCACGAGGTCGGCGCCCGACTGTTCCAGGTAGTCGCGGGCGATCGGCGCGATGGTCGGCGGGTCGCGCGTCTCGAGGGCCGCCTTGAACTTGGGGAGATCGGCAATCAGCGTGGCCGTGCGCCTGACGCCATCGAAGCGGAGCGCGCTCTGCTGATCCACCAGACTCACGGCCTCGCTCAGGTCGCGCCGCAGCTCGTCCTCCGCCTGGGCCGTCAGGAGCGCGCTGACGAAGTACACGGCCGAACCGATGGAGGCCGTCGCCAGGACCGTGCTCGCCAGGAAGATGCGGCTGCGGAGGGAGCCGAGGCCCGGGATCACGGCGCCACCAGTTCCAGGTCGCTCACCGCGCCGGCCGCGACCGTCACGCTGCGCCGGACCCGCGCCTCGCCCTCGTACCAGCCGACGACCGTGTAGGAGCCGGGCGGCACGTTGTCGATGCGGAAGCGCCCCTCGGCGTCGGTCACGCGGAAGAACGGGTGGTTGAACACGACGATGAACGCCGACATGTGCGAGTGGATGTCGCAGAACACGCGCACCACGCCGGGGCGGTCGAAGCGGACCGACTTGGACCGTCCGGCGGCGTAGCGGCCGAGATCGAACCGCTTCGCCCTCGAGAGCGAGAAGACGTTGTGGTAAATCCGGTCGCTGTTGGGGAAGTCCACCGTCGTGCCGGTGGTGATCGCCAGGAGCCGCGGTACGAACGTCTCCTCCCGCTGGTCCATCATCGCGCGGCCCGGTTCGTGCTCGTCGAAGGCGCTCCGTGGCGCCACGTCCAGGTAGACGAGGCCGGGCCGGACGTCGGGGGTCCCGCGGTGCGGCGGGCTGCCGAGCTCGCCCACCGACGGACGGGGATGCGCCGGCGTCACCAGCCGGTGCACGTCCAGGCGTCCCCGGATGGTCCCGCTGGTGGCGCCCTGGCTCACGGGCGCCGCGGGCGCGGACGGCGACCACACCGCCGCCAGGGTGGCCAGGGCGGCGGTCACGGCCCTGAGGCTCAGAACCATACGGCCACCTGGCCCGCGAGGAGCGTGTCGTGGCGCACGCGTCCGCCGAGCGGGCGCCGGTTGCGCTGCACGTCGACCGTCACACGAACGTGGCGCACGGGCACGAACGCGAGCCCCCCTTCCAGGCGGGACACCGCAGCCTCCCAGGGCGTCTCGCGGGACGGCGTGGCAATCCGGTCGAAGCCCAGGCGTTCGGCCCGGAGTCCGACATCCAGCCCCGGGATCAGCCGGACCCGGGCCTCGGCCCAGGTGGCCGTCGCGCTCACCGACCGGCCGTCGGCCTCACCCTCGAAGGCCGGCAGGTCCCACCGGCTCCACAGCACCTCGCTGCGCAGCAGCCATCGACCGTAGGACAGATCGACGTCGACGCCCGTGGCACGCTGATGGAACTGCTCCAGCGTCTCGCCGGCGCGGAGCGTGTCGCGCACGGCGCGTGACAGGTAGGCCCCGTCGGCCGCCGACGCCCCGACCGCCAGGCCGGGGTGCGGCCGCCAGACGGCGCGGGTGCTGAACGATCGCCCCCCGTTGTCGTCGTGCAGCCGCGGCCGGCCGAGTGTTCCCCGGGTGATGGCGGCCGTCCACTCGGCCGCCTGCCCCGCCAGCCGCACCTGCACCCCGGTGTCCCACGTGTCGGTGTTGACGATGGGGAGACCGCGATCGGGCGCCGCGACGCCGCGGGGAAACGCCGAGAGCCAGCCCCGGCCGCGCATCTCCACGAGGTCGTCCGCGGTCGCCGGACGCGCGTCCGGCCGCAGCGACAGCAGGTAGGCGTACGGCAGCGGGCGCGTGACGAACGGCGTATCGCCGCCGTAGCTGCGGCGGCCGTAGAGGCCGAAGGCCGTCGGCACGCGGCCGGCCTGCACGTCGACACCGCGGGTGAGCCACGGCCGCACGCGCACGTACAACGCCGACACGCGGGCTTCCGACAGGCCGTCGGTCCGGACTTCTCCCAGGAGTTCGACATGCGGGGCGACCCGCGCCGACCCGTCCAGCACCACGCGGACGTTGCGGAGCGGATCGTAGGCGTAGGTGGCGTAGTTGAAGAAGCCCGGATCGAGCGACCCGTAGGTGGCCGAGACCTCGCCGCCCACCGACACGCGGCCGGACTCGGCGCGCCCTGACGCCACGTCGGGTGTCTGGGCCGACGCCTGGCGGACGGCGGCGACGAGGAGGAGGATCGTGATCGCGCGCACGGCAGCGCCGTCGACGTGGCGAGGGAACTCGGTCATTATAGCCCCCGGGATCCGATGACGCCTGATCGAGCCACGGCCGCGCTCGCGGCCCTGGTGGCCGCGATGACCGTCGCGTTCGCGCCGGGCCCGGACGCCGCCGGGCGCGCGGCGGTCGAAGACCGCGTCGTCCGCACCGTCGCGCTCGCCGACGACCAGGCGTTGTCGCTGGCCGTGTCGGCCGGGACCGTGCGCGTGACCGGCGACGCGTCGCGCGCCGACGTTCGCATCGAAATCGTCCGGCGCGCGCCCTCCGCCAGCGGGCTGGCGGCGATCCCGATCGAGGTGGGCCAGAACGGCGGGGCCGTCCACGTCGACGTCACCGAACGCGACCATGCCTCCGACCCCGCCCGCCGGGTGGAGATCACGGTTGCCGCCCCACCCTCCGCGCGCATCGGGCCCATCACGCTCGACGAGGGCACCTTGACGATCCGAGGCCTCGATCGGTCGGTGCGCGGCACGGTGACACGGGGCGACGTCGCGGCCGCCGACGTCGCGGGGGAGGTGCGCCTGGAAACCACCATCGGATCGATCGACGTGCGCCGCGCGCGCGTGACCGACGGCGGGGTGATCCGCCTCAGGACGTTCAACGGCGACGTCACCCTCGGGCTCAGTGGGCCGATCGAGAACGCGCGCGTGATGGCGCTCGCCTTGAACGGCACCATCCGGTCGTCGCTGCCGCTCGTCATGAAGGACCGGTGGGGGCCCCGGTGGGGCGAAGCATCCATCGGCCCGGCCACCCGCGTCGTGTCGATCGACGTCGTCACCGGATCGATTCGCGTGGACGTGTCCTGAGGGCTCCGCGGCGGCGCGCCGGGTGGCGTCCTACCGCCGAAGCTTGCGCTGCGCGTCCTGGTAGCGGCGCGACGACTGGGGCACCTGCGCGTATGCGGCGCGCGCCTTGTCCGCGTCCCGGAGCCGGCGCTCGTAGAGCTCGCCCAGCAGCCACCAGGCGTCGTTGGGATTGTCGGGGTAGTGGGTCGCCAGATCCGTCCAGGCGATGGCCGCCATCTCCCACTGGTCCGCGTCGGCGTAGCCGGAGCCGAGGCGGTACAGCGCGAGCATCGCGTGCGGCGAGTTCGGAAACTGGTCGGCGAGCTGACGCAGCGTCGCGAGGCTGGCCGGCAGGTCCTTGCCGCTCGACGCGTCCCGCTCCTTCATCTTCCGGCGGTCTTCGAGGGCGATCTTCTGCTGGAGCGCGCGAAGCGCCACCGGCGTCCCAGGCGCCGCCGCGGCCGCCTTCGCGTAGAGCGCCCTCGCCGTCTCCTCGCGATTCGGCTGGCGCGAGTCCAGCGTGAGATCGGCCAGCGCCACCTGGCTCTCCGGCACCCGCCGGTCCTTCGCGAACCGGCTCGCGAACTCCACATAGGCGCCCATCGCGTCGGTGGTCCTGCCCGCCTTGGCCAGGACTTCCGCGGTGAGGTAGGCCGCGTCGGCGGCCACAGGCGCCGTCGGGAAGTCGTTGACGATGGAGCGCAGGTCGGCGAGCCCCTGGTCGATCAGATTGTTGTTCAGCTTCGCGCGCGCCACGTCGAACCGGGTGGTCGCCTCGGGCGCCGCGTCCGCCTTCGCGGGCCGTGCTCCGGGTGCCGTGGCCGCCGGTCCCGGGTCCTCGGTGGGGGCGGCGGGTGCAGAAGCCGGACGGGCGGGCGCCGCGGGTGGCGGCGCCACGGCCACCGCGGTCGCGGCCGGGGGCGTGGCCGCCGGCGCGTCCGCGACGGCAGGGGCGTCGGCGGCGCTCTCGGCCGTCGGCTCGGCGGTGGCGGCGGCCGTCTCCTCGCCCGGCGGCGGTGGGTCGTCGCTCGTGAAGACCATCAGGCCGATGGCCCCAAGGACGAGCGCGGCTGCGATCGCGCCCATCACGGGCAGCGGCAGCGGAAGGCCCCGCCGCGCCGGCGACGCCGTCTCGGCGGACGGGACCGGGGAACCGGGAGCGGGCGGCACGGACGGCGCCGGCGCGGCCGTGACGGGCGCCGCCGCCCGCGACGCCGCCGCCGGGACCTCGGCCGTGGCTGCCAGGGCCGGATCGATCGCGATCATCGTGTTTCTGATCGGCGGCGTGATGATCGTCTGATCCGTGGCCGCGTCCGCCGGAATCGGAGGCGCGACGGCCGATGGGCGTGCCACCGCCGACGCGGACCGGCGGGTGCTCGAGTCGCGCTGGAGCCGCTGCAGGTCGGCGCGCAGATCGGCGGCGGTCTGGTAGCGCAGCGCCCGGTCTTTTTCGAGGGCCTTGGCGATGATGCGGTCGAGGTCGGGCGAGATGGCGGGATTCAGCGCCGATGCCGGCGTGGGATCGCGGTTCAGGATCCCGTCGAAGATCACGGCGGTGGTGTTGCCGGGGAAGCTGACGCGGCCCGTCGCCATCTCGTACAGCACCACGCCGAACGAGAACAGGTCCGTCCGCGAGTCGAGCTCCTCGGCCCGCGCCTGTTCCGGCGACATGTACGCGACCGTGCCCACCGTCGTGCCCACGACCGACGTGAACATCGTGGGCTCCACCGTGGTGGACTGGTCTTCGCCCGCCTTGCGGTGGTGGGCCGTCGAGAGCTTCGCCAGTCCGAAGTCCAGCACCTTGGTCTGGCCGCGCTTCGTCAGGAAGATGTTGGCGGGCTTGACGTCCCGGTGAAGGATGCCCTCGACGTGCGCCGCATCCAGGGCATCGGCGACCTGGATCGCGACGTCCAGCAGGAGCTTCGGTTCGAGCGGCCCACGGACCAGCCGCCGGTCGAGGGTTTCGCCCTCGAGGAGCTCCATGGCGAGGAAGCAGCGGCCCTCCTGGTCGTCGAAACCGTAGACCGTGCAGATGCTGGGGTGGTTCAGGCTCGACGCGGTACGGGCCTCACGCCGGAAGCGGTTGATGGCTTCCGGGTCCGTGGAGGCGGTCGTCGGCAGGACCTTCAGCGCGACCATCCGGCCGAGCACCGTGTCCTGGGCCCGATAAACGACGCCCATGCCGCCGGCCCCCAGGGGTTCCAGCACCTTGTAATGGCCGAGCATCTGACCCGACAGGTTCGACACGGGGGAATCCATCCTAGGGCTTGGCTCCCGCGAGGTCAACGTGCGCGCCCGGCGCCTTGATTCGGACAAGCTCCACGGCTACAGTTGATTGCGTCTTTTTGAAATCGCGTTCCGCATGTTGGAATCTCGCGCCGACTCTCCACGCGCCGCACCCCTGACGTCCACCGACAAGGCGCTCGACGTGTGCGAAGTGCTGAGCCGCGCTCCGCGAGGACTCACGCTCACTGAAGTGGCCCGGGCGCTCCACATCCCGGCCTCGAGCGCCCATCGGATCCTGGGCGTGCTGCGACGGCGCGGCTACGTCCGGCAGGACGACGACCGGGCCCGCTACAGCCTGTCGCTCAAGATGCTCGACCTGATGTTTCGCGCCCTGGGCGGCTCGGAACTCCGGCTGCACGCCTATCCGCTGCTGCGGGACTACGTCCTCCGGACCTCGTACCGCATGTTCCTGGCGATGCCGGGCGCGGGGGAGGTCGCGTACTTCTGGACGACCGGGCCCGACGAAGTGGCGATGCGCACCGTCCACGGGCGCGAGATGCCCGGCCACTGCGCCCTGTATTTCCAGGCGCAGCCACCGCACGCCACGCGGCGCCTGTCGTGCCTCAAACTGAACGACGCCGCGCAGCTACAGGCCCCGGCCGACGGCGTCGTCCGCCTCGGCCCGGCCGGCGCGCTGCCCGAGGGCGCGCAACGCCTCGTGTGCAGCTGCGCGCCGATTCGGGATTACACGGCCCAGGAGGTCGGCCGCGTGGGGGCGTTCGCGCATGGCGCCGACGAGGCCCCGCTCACGACGGTCGATCACCGGGGCATCTGGGACCTGGCCAGGAACATCTCGGTCAGGCTGGGATTTCTGCCGTCGACCGGCCTGGAGGCGTCGGCGTAGCCGCTCGGCCGCCCGTGCGCGGGCGGGTTTCTGGAGCATTTTCGGAGGAGACGTTGGCCTACATCATCTGCGAACCCTGCATCGGCACCAAGGACTCGGCCTGCGTGGACGTGTGCCCCGTGGACTGCATCCACCCCCGCAAGGACGAGGGCGAATTCGAGGCCGCCACGCAGCTCTACATCCACCCGGACGAGTGCATCGACTGCGGCGCGTGCGTGCCGGCGTGCCCGGTCGAGGCGATCTTCGCGCTCGATGAGGTCCCGGAGAAGTGGAAGAATTACATCGAGATCAACGCGACCTACTATCAGAAGTAGGCCGCGCATTCGATACCTGATATAACGGAACGCCGAGCGCCCCTGGCGCTCGCTGAGCGTGGTGAGGATGGGGTGGACCGCGCGCGTCTCGCGCCGACGCGCGCCTGAGCATCCCGGCGGCGAGAGCGCTCGCCCCAGGAGGGCCAGATGACTGTGGCCGGTCGCGGACTGCTCGTCGCGGCGATGTGCGCCGCCGTGGTGTTGTCACTCCAGGCCCGTGGGCCGGGCGACGATGCCGAACTGCAGTTCCAGCTGGGAACGCTCCTCTACGAGGAGACGCGCTTCGACGAAGCCCGCGACGCCTTCAAGCGGGCCGCCGAGTCCGACGACCCGGAGCTGAAGCTCCGGGCCCGCATCGGCGTCGTCAAGACCGCGCTCCTGGTGGGCGAGTTCGAAGAGGCCCAGCGCGAGGCGTCCTCGCTGAGGGAGGACTCGCCGCGCAACCCGGAAGCCATCGCCGTTCACGCCGACGCGTTGTGGTCGGCCGGCCTCTTCGACGAGGCGGAACGCGAGTTCCGAGACTCCCTGGCGATCGAGCCGGAACTGTCGCGCGGCCGCCACGGCCTGGCCAAGGCGCTCGCGTCCAAGTCGCGGCTGACCGAGGCGCTCGACGAGGCCCAGGCGGCGCTGAGGACGGCGCCACGCGACGGCGAGATTCATCACACGACCGGCGCGATCCTCGAGCGGCTCCACCGCTACGAGGAGGCCGCCGCCGCCTACACGAACTACGTCAACCTCCTGCCGAACAAGGACCGGAGCGACAAGGCGCTGTGGTCCAAGGCGCAGATCCGCTTCCTGCAGGCCTTCCGCAACCGCGAAGCCAACGAACTCGACGAGGGCTCCCGCGGGCGCCTGCACACCGTCCCGTTCAAGCTCGTGCAGGACAAGGTGATCGTGAAGGCGCGCGTCAACGGCGGCCGGTGGACCGACTTCGTGCTCGACACCGGCTCCGAGAACACCACGGTGTCGCGCCAGATTGCCCAGGCCTCGGGCGTCACGCCCATCACCTACACGCTCAGCGCCGGCGTCGGCGAAGTGGGCCTGCGCGGGTTGCAGCTGGCCCGCGCCGACACGTTCGAACTGGGCACCCTCAAGGTGAGGAACGTGCCGGTGCTCATCAAGAACCCGGCGCTCAAGGGCATCCCGAAGCGGGAGATGGAGAGCTTCTCGCCGATGGCGTTCGGGCTGTCGATGGCCATCGACTACGGCACCAAGAAGCTGACCATCGGGGAGCACCTGCCCGACGACGAGTCCGAGATCCGGCTGCCGCTGCGCATGCACCGGCTCGCGATGGTGCGGGGCATGATCAACGCCGAGCGTCCCGCATACTTCGTCGTCGACACCGGCGGCGAGGTGATCTCGATCAGCAAGGCCACGGCCGACGCCATTCGTCCCGGCGAGCCCACGGGCCGGCGGATCGCCCTGAAGGTGTACGGCACGTCGGGGTGGGACCGTGACGCCTTCCTGATGCAGGGGCTGAACCTCCAGTTCCGGGACATCGAGTACCGCAACTTCTCGGTGGTGGTGCTGAACCTCCGGGCGCCGAGCGTGCTGCTCGGATTCCAGCTCGGGGGCATCGTCGGCCACAAGTTCCTGAGCCCCTACCGGGCCACCGTGGACCTCGCGCGGAGCGAGCTGCGGCTGTCGCGCGCCGCCCGGGGCAACTGAGCCCGTCCGGCGTCAGGCGCCGGCGCGCCCGCGACGGCGGGCCAGGCGCGCCGACCGGCGCTCCTGGGCGGCGTCGGCGCGGGCCCGATCGTCGTCGGTCTCGAGCAGCAGCGGCGGCACGCGCTGGGGCCGGCCCTCGCGATCGATGGCCACGAAGGTGAGATACGCCCGGCTGGTGAGCGTGCGTGCGCCGGTCGTGATGGCCTCGCTGAAGACCTCCACTTCCACCTCGAGCGACGTCGTGAAGGTGCCGGTGACCCGGGACTTCAGGATGATCATGTCGCCGACGCGGATGGGATGCAGGAACTCCAGCCCGTCGACGCCCGCGGTGAGGGCGAGGCTGTTGGTGTGGCGATGGCACGCGATGGCCCCGGTGATGTCGATGAGGTGCATCACCGCGCCGCCCAGGATGAACCCGAGCGGGTTCGAGTCGTTCGGCAGCACGACCTGCACGGTCTCGGCCGCCGATTCAGTCCAACGCTTCGCGGGCATCGTCAGGCGCGGCCGGGACCGGCGTCTCGCCGAGTCCGGCCGCCGCAAGGATCAGAAGTCGTAGCCGATCCACACCTGGAAGCGCGGCTTGCGGAACGCCGAGCTGCCGCCGGAGGTCGAGAACACCACGTCCTCCCAGTTGCGGTTGAACAGCGTCCGCCAGCTCCAGTCGAAGTGGATGGGGAAGCCGAGCGCGAAGGTCTGCAGCCCGATGCCGTAGCTGGCGCGCGCGTCCACCAGGCGGAATCCCGACACGAGGATCGGGTTCGCGTCGTCGTAGATGGGCTGCGAGGGCGCGGTGAGCGTGGGCTGCGTGTAGCCGATGATGGGCCGCTCGATGGTCGTCTCGCGCGAGTAGGCCTTGAAGTCGGTCTGGTCGAAATAGGCGCCGCCGACGTTCGCGAAGACCGTGCCGCGCACGCCTCCCAGGATGCCGATGGGCGTCGCCATGGCGTGGATGAGCGGGATGCGCAACTCGGCGTTCATGTGGAACGCGTTCTGGCCGAGGAACTCCAGGTAGTCGTAGCCGCGCAGTTCCGAGTTGCCCCCGAAGTAGTAGTAGCCGGGGTTGTCGCCCCAGCTCTTGAAGCCGCGCGCGCGAAGCGCGAGGAGGCCGGTGCCGCCGAGCCTCAGGTACTTCCTGGCGTCGAGGTCGACGGTCTGGCGCGACAGGGTGCTCCCCATCTTCGGCGCGATCTCGTACGACAGTCGCACGGTGTTGCCGGCCAGGGGGCCGAACTCACGGAAGACCGTCGTCTCCTGGACGAACGCCAGGCCGAAGGGCACGAGCATGCCGTTGTTGAAGAGGCTCCGTCCGAACTGCTGTTCCTGGTAGAACTGCGACTCCTGCTCGAGGGCCAGGTTCTCGAAGCGCTGCCCCGAGTGGTAGACGCCGCCCGAGAGCTCGATGCGGCGGTAGCGGTTGAATGGCCAGATGCCGAAGGCGGTGGCGCCCCGGATGGTCGTCGTGGCGACGGCGAGGTCGCGATCGATGAAGCCCGAGAAGGCGGGATCGTAGAAGATGCCCTGGTTCTGTCCGTAGAAGAACTGCGTCTGTGAGAAGCCCTGGACCGCCCACTGGAAGCGGCGCTCCAGGTTGATGTAGGAGCCGGAGAAGGACCGGAACTGCGAGACCGACGTCGCGTAGAGCGTGAACTGCTGGTCGCCGAGGACGTCGCTGAAGGCCACCGCGGTGCCGCCCAGGAAGTCGCCGCCGCTGGTCAGGCCGACGTTCACGGGCGGCCGGCCCTCGAGGTACAGCTTCTCGAACTTGCCCTTCTTCTTCTGGTTGTCCTGCACCAGCGTGTGGGTCAGCGGCGCCTGGAAGTCGACGATCGGCCCCGGCGAGCCGAAGTCCTCGGTCGTGGCCTTGATGCTGGGATCGCGAGGCTCGATCGTGTGGACGCTGTAGTCGCCCTTGTAGTAGCTGACGAACGCGACCCGCTGGCCGTCTCCGCCGCGGTTCAGCACCACGGGAGACAGGTTGCCGCCCACCGCGTCGGTATACCGCGCGAGGTCGCCCGTCTTCAGGCCCAGCGTCCAGATGTTGTAGATCATCCCGTTCTTCGCGGCCTCGGGATCGATCGTCTCGTTGGGGTCGACCGCCGTGGAGGCGAACACCAGCGTGTCGTCGTCCAGGAACTGGGCGCCGTTGTCGTCGTGCGTCCCGAAGGTGAGCTGCGTCCGCTTGCCGGTGGCGGCCTCGACCTGGAACAGCTTCTCGTTGCCGCTGACGCGGGTGGAGACGATGAGGCTCTTGCCGTCAGGCGCCCAGCAGGGGCCGTAGTCGGCGAACGAGTCCTTCGTGATGTTGGTGACCGCCTTGGTCTCGAGGTCCAGCGTGAAGATGTCGGTGGTGCCGCCCTTCATCGCCGAGAACGCCACGAGCCTGCCGTCGGGCGAGAAGTCCGGCGACTCGGGGGCGTCGAGGTCGGTGAGGGCCACGCGTTCCACGATCCGCCGGGAGACCACGTCCTGGACGATGAGCGACCGGTCTTTTTCGGTGCGTACGAAGTAGGCGATGCGGTCGCCCGACGGCGACCACGACATCCAGGGCACCGAGTTGCTGCGGCCGCCCGGCTGCACGATGTACTCGAACCCGTGGCTCTGGTCGAACCCGGGCGTGAGGTTCCGGATGACCTGCCCGTCGCGTGTCGAGAGCAGGATCACGTCGATCTCGCGGTCGTTCGGGTTGATCGTCATGGCGGCCAGGAGGTCCCCCGACGGCGACGGCTCGATCGAGAAGGCCTGCGTGAACCGCGAGCGCTCCGGATTCGGCGCGAGGTCGCGCCCGTAGTCCGCCGGGCGTTCCTTGTCGCGGAAGGGCTTGAAGCGCTCTTTCAGGTAGCGGTCGAACTCGCGGTCCCATTCCTCCGCGGACATCTGGAAGGCTTCCTGGTAGGCGTCGTCGCCGCCGCCGATGATGCTCTTGCGCAGCGCGAACACGTACTGCCGGACGCCCTCCTTGCCCCAGCGCGCTTCCATGAACTCGAAGGCGGCGTGTCCGAGGTTGTAGATGCCGCGCGGGCTGCCGAGGTCGCCGTAGCCCTGGAGGTTGCTCATCTTGGGCACGATGTCGGCGATGGCGTAGTCGCGCACCATCATGATGTCCAGCGGCCGCCACGTGCCCCGCATGTAGTCGGACATCCCCTCGTTCACCCACAGCGGAGTGGTGTTGCGGATGAGCGACGTCGGGATGATGTCGAACTGGAAGATGTGGGTGAGTTCGTGGACGATCAGCCCGTAGAGCAGGTCCGGGGGCTCGTCCATCGGCATCAGGATGCGATAGCGGCTCGGCTCGGCGAAGGCGCCGACGCCTTCCTGGGCGGCCCCGGGGATGACGTTCTGCTGGTAGAACTCCGCGCTCGTCTGGAAGAGGATGAGGGGGACCTTCGACGCCAGGTCGTGCTTCAGTTCGCCGCTGATGTGCTGGTAGGCGCTCTCCGCGTAGCCGGCCATCCGCTCCAGGTGCGGCTCGATCTCCGGGTAGTAGTAGATCTCGAAGTGATCCGTCTGGTACGTGTACCACTTGAAATGGTCGTACCGGATCGCGTTCTTCCCGTAGTAGGGCACGAACTGCGACTGGGCCGCGGCCGGGCCGGCGCCGGCCGGCGCAAGCACGAGCGCCAGGGCGAGCGCGAGCGGGAGAGCCGTTGACGCGGGCCGTGCCGGCGTGCAGGTTCGCATACGAAGAACTCCTCGAGAATCCGAAGGACGTCGCGGCGGTCGAACACCGGGCGCCGGCGCTTCGGGCATCTTACCCCGGAGCGTAGGCGCACGCACCGGCACGGGCGAAGCAAGTTCCGGACCTTCGCGGCCTGTCCTATACTTGAGACGCGCCGACGCGCGATTCATCATCCCGAGCGGCCGGGAATAGGCGGAACCCGGTTGGGGTTCTTCTCCACGACCGCGTCGCAGGGAGGGCCGTGTTCCGACGTCGTGACTCCCTCCACACCGATGCCGGCGGATTCGCGATGGACGACGCGCTCGCGTTGATGAACGGGTTGTACGGCACGGCGGTCCGTCTGACGCGGAACGGCGATGCCGCGCGGGATCTCGTCCAGGAGACCTACCTCAAGGCCATCCGGGCGCGCGAACGCTTCCAGCCGGGCACCAACCTGAAGGCGTGGCTCTACACGATCCTCCACAACACGTGGCGCAACTCGCGCCGCGATGCCGCGCGCGCGCGGGTGTCGTTCGACAGCGACACGCTGGACCTCGCGGTCGAGACGGGGAAGGGCGGCCTCGTCGACGATGAGACGCCCGAAGCCTCGCTCCTCAAGCGCGCCGCCGACGTCGAGATTCGCGAGGCGCTCGACGCCCTGCCCGCCGTATTCCGCGAGGCCGTGTGGCTGCGGGACGTCGAGGACCTGTCGTATTCGGAGATCGCCGATGCGCTCGCCGTGCCGATCGGCACCGTGATGTCACGGATCTCCCGCGGTCGGAAACTGCTGCACGCGGCCCTGCGCGAGCGGCTCGCGCAGGCACGGCCCTCCGGGGTCGCCGTGGGGGAGGGAGCATGACGAGGGAGTCCGAGGGGCAGGCGGTCGACTGTCGCCAGATTGAGGCGGCGCTGCCCCCGTTCGTGGACGGCGAAGCCCAGCCGGCGACGGCCGCGATGGTGCAGGCGCACCTGGACGCGTGTCCCGCGTGCCGCAGGGCCGCCGAACTCCAGGGCGCCGTGCGTGCCCTGCTCGTCAGCCGGCGCTCCACGCTGGCCGACCCCCTGCCCGATGGCCTCCGCGCCGCGGTCGAGCGCGCGGCGGCGCCGCGGCCGCCGCGGCCGGCGGCGCGATTCACCGCCTTCGCCGCGGCGGCCGCGGTGGTCCTGACGGCCGTCGCGGGCCTCACTTGGGCCACCGGCCATTCCTCGGTACTGCTCGCCGCGCAGTTGACGCTCGATCACTTGAAATGCTTCGTGATCGACGGCGGCGACGATCACCCGGCGCTCGAGGCGGACGCCGCCCACGCCCGGGTCCGGCTCCTCAACGGCGAAGACGTGGACCTGCCCGTGCCGTCCGCCGGCGGCCGCGCGCGGCTGGTGGCCGTGCGCGAATGCCTCTACGGCGACGGGTGGGTGCCCCACGCCCTCTACCGGGTCGACGGCCAGCCGGTGTCGGTGTTCGTGCTGGGACGCCGCCAGGCGGCCGCCGGGACCGTCGCGGCGTTCGGGCGCCTGGCGCGGGTCGTGGAGCGAGCCGGGACGACCTATGTGGTGGTCGCGCCGGCCGGCGCAACCGCGGTGGCGGCGGCCGTTGGTCTTGGGGCAGAATGACATGATGGACACCGGAACCACCGCCGCTCGCAGTCGTGGAACCGTGCGCGCCGTCGCGATCGTCGCGACCGTGCTCGGCCTCGTGGGTCTGAGCCTCCCGTTCACGTGGGACGCCTACGAGGACTCCGAGGGGCTGTCCGTCTCGGCGCCGCTCATGGAACCGGTGGCCGCGCACGCCTCCACGCTGGCCGACGAGGCGCAGGCCGGGGACGCAGCCTGCATGGCCGACGCGAAACCCGCCTCCGACTTCACGCTCCCGACGATCGACGGCACGTCGCAGTCGCTCAGCGCCTACAAGGGCAAGGTGGTGCTGCTGAACTTCTGGGCCACCTGGTGTGGCCCGTGCAAGGCGGAGATCCCGGGCTTCGTCGAACTGCAGCAGCAGTACAAGGACGACCTCGTGGTCGTGGGACTCTCGGTGGACGACACGGCCGACAAGGCGAAGGCCTTCGCGGATCAGTACAAGATCAACTACCCCGTGCTGCTGGGGCTCGGCCACGACGACGTCCAGGATGCGTACGGGCCGATCTACGGCATTCCCGCGTCGTTCCTGATCAGCCGCGACGGCAAGGTCTGCAAGCGGCATCTCGGTATTGCACCGAAGGCGCAGTTCGAGCGTGAGATCAAGGCGTTGATGTGAGCGGCGCGTCGCGGGCCCTGTAGTATGATGCCCGCAGGTCGATGCTGAAGGGTTTCACGCACGCTCATCTCGCCTGCGGCTGCCGCCTGGCGTTCCGCGAAGGCACGGGCGGCAGTCCGGTGACGGTCATCGTCGACGTCAAGGCGCCGGGCTGCTCGAGCCCGCTGCACGTGCGCGACGTGCCCATCTACGACCACCGCGAAGCCCTGCGCCCCGCCACGCGGCCGCTGCCGATGGAAGAGGGCTTCGAAGAAGAAAGCTAGCGCTCACGAGCGCAGCGCGGCCGTGATGGGCACGCGCGACGCGCGCCACGCCGGCAGCAGTCCGCCGGCCACTCCGATGACGAGCGCCAGTCCGAGCCCCGCCGCGATCGCGGCCGGGGTCACCTGGAACGCGAAGGACACCTCGGCGAAGTTCGCGCCGCCGGCGGCCGACGACAGGCCGTTGGCCGGCACGGCGAGCGCACACCCCAGCAGGCCTCCGGCCAGTGCCAGGAGCGTCGATTCGATCACGAACGACAGGAGGATGCTGGCCCGCGAGAAGCCGAGCGCGCGCAGCGTCCCGATCTCCCGCGTGCGCGACGCGACGATCGCATACATCGTGTTCATGGCCCCGAAGACGGCGCCGACGCCCATCACGAGCGCAACGAACACCGCGAGCGCGAGGAGCGGCGCCGAGACCTGCGCCGACTGATCGTCGTAGTACTTCCGCTCCTGGATCAGCTGGACCTGCATCCTCGGGTTCTTCGTCAGGTCCTGGTGGAAGGCGCCGACATCGGCGGGCGACCGCAGGCGCAGCGTGACCGACTGGTAGCCGCCGCGCCGCTGGAAGGCTGGGCCGAGGACGTCGAGGTCGCCCCAGATCTCGCTCTCGAAGCCGCCGCCGTTCGCCTCGAACACTCCCGTGATCGTCCAGTCCCGCCGCTGCATCCGCAGGCGCTGTCCGACGGCGACACCCGCATACCGCGCCAGGACCTTCCGGCCCACGATGATCTCCGGCAGGCCGCGCGTGAAGCGGCGGCCCTCCACGATGCGCACGCCGTGCCGCACCGTGAACGCGGCGTCCGTCACGCCGCGCAGGCTGACGTTCGCGATTGGCCCGGTCCGGCGCGGCAGGCTCGCCACCACGAAGATCTCGGGCGAGGCGAGCGGTACCCCTCGATCGTCGCGGGCCACGCGCGAGTCCACCATCACGGCGCGGGCGTTGTCGAACGAGATTCCCGACGTGAGCTCGCCCGTCGACCCGCGCTGCGTGAGGACGGCGTTCTCGACCGATCCGGTCGCCCGGAGCGCCTGCCGGAAGCCGTTCGCCATCGCCGCCAGCACCACGAGCACCGCCACGACGAGCCCGATGGCGCCGATGGCGAGCACCGTCACCCGCCAGCGGACGATCAGGTTGCGGACGTTGTAGCCAAAGGGCAGCCTCATCGTCCCGCCTCCCGCCGGCCATCGCCGGTCGCCCCCGGGCCCGGCGGCCGGCGCCGGGCGATCGCCACGCCGCGGCTGGCGATCATGCGGCCCTCAACGCGTCCACGATCGCGGCCCGGTACGCGTTCCACGCGGGGACGAGGCTGGCCGCCAGACCGAGCGCGAGCGAGACGCCCACCATGGCGGCCGACAACCCGGCCGGCAGGGCCAGCGGCGGGAACTGGCCGAGCGCGGCGCCGAGGAACGGGATCTCGTCCACATGCGTCACGAGCACCCGGGCCAGGCCGACGCCGAGCACCCCCGCCGTGGCCGACAGGATCGCGGCCTCCGCGACGATGAGACTCATCACGCGGGCGCTCGAGAAGCCGAGCGTCTTCAGGACGGCGATCTCCGTGCGCCGCTCGCGGACGGCCATGCTCATCGTGTTCGCGGTGACGAGGAGCACCGTGAAGGCCACGGCGAGGCCGATCCCGTTCAGCAGGAGCACCAGGTTGCCGGCCAGCTCCGCGAAGCTCTGCAGGAACGCCGCCTCGGACTCCGTGCGGGTCTGGACATCTGAGTTCTCGAACGAGGCGTCGATGGCCTTGGCCACGAGTGCCGCCCGCGCCGGGTCCGCCACCTGCACCATGAAGTTGCCGACGCCCGTGCGGCGGCGCGTCGACTCGTACAGGTAGTCGAAGTGGAAGAACATCTGCATCTCGTTCGTGCCGGGGTAGCGGGCGCGATCGGCATCGAAGATGGCCCGCACGACGAACTCGAACGGCCGCCCGGTACGGTACGGCGGGATGAAGCTCTCCAGCTGGAACGTGCTGCCGATCGTCCAGCCGAACTTCTCGGCGAGGTCGCGCCCAAGGACGGCGCCCCGGCGGTCGGCCAGGAACGCCTGCATCTGGGCCGGGGGCATCCCGTACTCCGGATACATCGCGAAGAACGGCTCGGGATCCACCGCGAAGTTCGCGAAGAAGTTGGCGAAGTCCTGCGTGGTGCTGCCCATCAGCCCGCCGAAGAAGACGAGCGGGGCCACGCGGCGGACGCCCGGGACCGCGCGGATGCGGGCACCGTAGGCATACGGCATGTTGAACACGATGCTCACGGCGTGACGCGTCGCGAGGCGATCGGGCGCGGCGCTCCTGATGTTCTGGTCCATCGCGCCGAGGATCGTCTGCAGCGTGCAGATGAGGAACACGCAGAGCGCCATGCCCGCGATCGTGCTGGCCGTCCGCAGCCAGGTGTGCCGCAGGTGCTTGACGACGTAGGGCAGGAATTTCATGGCGCGGCTTCCGCCACCGGTGGACCGTGCCGCGTGACGCTCCGGCTCAACACGCCCTTCTCGAGATGCCGTTCGGTGTGGGCCCGCGCCGCCGCGCGCGGGTCGTGCGTCACCATCACGATCGTCTTGCCGAACTGCCGGTTGAGGACGTCGAGCAGCGAGAGGACGTCCTCGGCGCTGCGGGCGTCGAGATCGCCGGTCGGTTCGTCGGCGACGAGCACGGCCGGGTCGGTCACGATCGCCCTGGCGATGGCGACGCGCTGCTCCTGGCCACCCGACAGCTGCCGCGGGACGTGTGAGGCCCGATCCGCCAACCCGACCACCCGGAGCGCCGTCCGAGCCCGTTCCCGCCGCTCGCGCGCGGCGAGCGGCGTGAGGAGCAGCGGGAGCTCCACGTTCTCGAGGGCCGTCAGCACCGGGATCAGGTTGTAGAACTGGAAGATGAACCCGATGTGGCGGCTGCGCCAGCTGGACAGCTCGTTCTCCGACAGCGTGCCCAGCTCGGTGCCCGCGACCACCAACCGGCCGCTCGTGGGCCGGTCGATGCCCGCGATCAGGTTCAGCAGCGTGGTCTTTCCCGAGCCGGACGGGCCCATGAGCGCGACGAACTCCCCGGCCGGCACGGTCAGGCTCAGGCCGTCCAGCACGACGATTTCCTGGCGGTCCCGGCGGTAGACCTTCCGGACGTCCTCGACGACGACCGCTGGAGGCTGGCCGTTCGCGGTCACGGGGCGACTTTCACGCGGGTGCCATCGACAATCGACGACGGCGGGCGGACGATGACCACGTCGGTGCCGGTGAGGCCGTCGGCGACGACGGCCTGCGCCGCGTCTCCGCCCCCCAGCCGCACGGCCGTCCGGGTCGCGACGCCGTCGCGCACGACGAACACGTGCGCGTCGCCGCCGTCGCCGACGACGGCACTCCGGGGCACCGTCAGCCGCCGCGGCGCGGCGCCGGCGGTCGGCGGCGCCACGAAGGTGACCTTCGCGCTCATCTCGGGCTTGAGGCGCGCGTCGCGCTGCAGGATGGTCACCTTCACCATCACCGTGGCGCGCGTGCGGTCGGCCGTCGGGATGACCTGCCGGAGCACGCCCTTGAACGTCGAGTCCGGGAAGGCCTCGACCACGACGTCGGCCGGCTGGTCCGGCACGAGGCGGGCGACGTTGGCTTCCGCGACGTCGGTCTCCACCTCGAGCGTGTCGAGGTCCGCAAGGGCCACGATCGCGCCCGACGCGGTGGAGATGTTCACGCCCGGCGGGATGGGCGCCACGCTCTCTCCGACCTCCGCCATCTTGCGGACCACGGTCCCCGTGAACGGCGCGCGGATGACGGTGTTCTGGAGTTGGGCGGTCGCGAAGCCCAGGTCGGCGCGCGCCTGCGCCTGCTCCGCATCGGTGCGCGCCAGGTCGGCCTCCACCCGGCGACGCTCGGCCCGGGCCTGGCCGGCGACGGCCTCGGCCACGTGTACGCGGCTCCTGGCCGCATCCCGTTGGTCGGTCGACACCACGGCCTCGCGCGCCAGGCGCTCGGCGACGTCCCGCTGCCGACGGGCCTCGGCCAGGTCCGCGTCGGCCCTGACGATGGCGGCATCGGCCGCCGCGATCTGGGCCTGCGCGGCGACCACCTGCGCGGCCGCACGGTCCACCGACGCCCGGGCCCGCGCAACGGCGGCGGCGTAGTCGGCGCTCTCCAGGCGGGCGAAGACGGCGCCATCCTCGACCCGGGAGCCCTCTTCCACGTCGAGGCGCTCGAGGCGGCCCTGGATCTTCGCCGAGACGACGGCCCGGCGCCGGGCGACCACGTACCCGGCGGCCGTGAGCACGGGCTCGCCCGGGCCAGGGCCGCCGTCGATGGCGACCGGCGCCGTCTCCACGGCCGGCCGGCCGTCGCGCAGGGCCCAGGCGAGGCCCATCAGCAGCACGGCACCGACGGCAATCCACAGGGGCAGGCGCCGTCGCCGCCGCGGGGCGGCGCCAGGGGGCAGGCGCAGGGAGGCGAGGTCGTCTTCGATGTCGGGCACGCGAGGCTCCACGCTGCTCGGCGCCAGACGCGGCGCCGTCCACGAGCGTTGGACGGCGCCGGTCGGTGGGCCGTGCGGCGGGACCCGTCGAGCGGCCAGGAACCCGGATCAATCGGTGCGGGACGGAGGACGAGCGGCCCGGGGCGGGCGGTCGACCCGGCCGCGCCCGGCCTGCTGCAGCGCCTGGCGCAGGAGGAACTCGATCTGTCCGTTGAGGCTGCGCAGGTCGTCGTCGGCCCAGCGCTGCAGCGCGTCGAGCAGCGCCGGGTCGACGCGAAGCAGGAACGCCTTACGGTCGGCCACGCGTCACTGGTAGATCGTGCCCGTGTTGACGATGGGCTGCGCGCCGCGTTCGCCGCACAGCACGACCAGGAGGTTGCTGACCATGGCCGCCCGCCGCTCGTCGTCGAGCGCGACGATCGACTTGGACGACAGCTGGCCGAGCGCCATCTCCACCATGCCGACGGCGCCCTCGACGATCCGCTGGCGCGCGGCGATGATCGCGCCCGCCTGCTGCCGCTGCAGCATGGCGGCCGCGATCTCGGGGGCGTAGGCCACGTGGCTGATGCGGGCCTCGATGACCTGCACCCCGGCCTTGGCCAGGCGGTCCTGCACTTCGTGCTTCAGGTGGTCGGCCACGACGGCCGTGTGGCCCCTGAGGGAGGTGTGGGCGTCGTCGTGGGCGTCGTACGGGTAGCTGGTGGCCAGGTTCCGGAGCGCGGCTTCGGTCTGCACGTGCACGTAGTTCTCGTAGTCGTCCACCTCGAAGACGGCTTCGGCCGTGTCCACCACCTTCCAGACCACGACGGCCCCGATCTCGATGGGGTTGCCGTCGTTGTCGTTCACTTTCAGGTGCTCGCTGTCGAAGTTGCGGACTCGCATCGACACCTGACGCTTCGAGAAGAACGGGTTCGCCCACCGGAGGCCGGGGGTCTTCGCCGTGCCGGCGTACGCGCCAAAGAGCTGCAGGACGCGGCCCTCGTTCGGGTTCACCATGAACAGGCCGGCCGCGACGAGCGCGGCCAGGGCCAGGCCGAGGGCGCACGCCAGGATGCCCAGCGGGCTCGCTGCCCGTGCGCTCTCGACGAGTCGCCAGATGAGGACGGCCCCGCTCGCGATCACGAGCAGCAGCACGGGAAGGCCGGCAAGCCCTGGGTAGTCTCGCTCTCTGATCACGCGGTGTGCCTCCTGATGTCGGAGTGATATCATATTGACATCTCGCTCGGCAAGGCTCAGGGGGCGGACCGGCCCGGCGGCCGGGCTCAGAAGCTGACCTTGAGGTCCGCGACGAGCGGCAGGTGGTCGGAGGCCATCAGGGCCTGCCGGGTGCGGACGAGCTCGACATGGACCACCTCGACGCGGCCGGTAAAGTAGATGTGATCCAGGTGGAACAGCGGGAACAGCCCGGGATAGCTGCGCTTCCTGGGCAGGTACCGGGTCAGGTCGATGCTGTGCAGCCGTGCCGACAGGATGTCGGTGGCCAGGCCGCGCGCCCACTCGTTGAAGTCGCCGAGCACGACGCTGGGCCCGTGCGGGCGATGGGTGTCCACGATTCCGGCCAGCCGCTCGGCCTGGACGCGACGTTCGCCGAGCGACGTGCCCAGGTGCACGTTGTAGAGGTGCAGGAGGTGGTGGTCCCCGAGGGCGACGTCGACGCGCTGGGCCCCGCGGGGCTCGCAGGTCTTCCAGGACAGGTCGTGCTGGACGTGGTGGCGCACGGGGTGGCGCGACAGCACGACGTTGCCGAAGAGCGCCCCGCGAAGGTGGCGGGTGGGCGCCATCACCCAGCCCATGCCCAGGGCCGCGCCGAGCTCGGCCGCCTGTCCTGGACGCCGCTGGCTGGCGCCGACGACCTCCTGCAGCGCGACGACGTCGGCGTCGAGGCCCGCGATGACGGCCGCGATGCGGTGGGGCACGGTGCGCGCGTCCATGCCGCGGCATCGATGGACGTTGTACGTGGCCACCCGCACCCGGTAGGTGCGGCGGTCATCTTGCGGCATCGGCGCTCACCCCACTACTCTTGATTGACGGACCGGCCGCGGGCAAGAGGCCGGCCGCCGGAGGTCCGATGGCGAAGCTGCGCAGCGAACGCGAAGTCACCTGCCCCTGCTGTGGATCGGTGCTCGTCATCGACATGAACCTCGGCCGGGTCGTGTCCCACACGGCGCCGTCGTCGGGCCACGAGGCCGTGCTCGACGACGCGCACCGCGTGCTGCAGGAGCAGGCCAGGCGCCGCGATGCGCTCTTCGAGGAGTCGGTGCAGTCCGAGCGGAGCCGGGGCGACGCGCTGTCGCGGCGGTTCGAAGAGGCGCTGGAGCAGGCCAAGCAGGAGCCGATCACGAAGCCGATTCGCGGCTTCGATCTCGACTGAACGGCGCCGCGGAGTACTCGGCCGGCAGCGGCGACCAGCGCTCGCGGCCGCGGTAGTACAGCGGCTTGCCGCCGTGCGCCTCACGGTAGGCGCGGTAGCGGCGCTTCAGCCGGCGGTAGCGTACGTCCGAGGTCCGGATGCGGTGGTGCGGCCAGTCGATGAGGAGGCGCTCGACGGCCCACACGTTGCCGGTCGAGAAGCGCCAGTCGTAGCCGCCCATGGCCGCGAGGTGCACGACGGCGTATCCGCGGACCCGCCCGGTGAAGTCCACGTACGGATCGACGTAGCTCAAGGCGAGCGCGCGCGGCGTGGCGAACACCGGCAGGCGTCCATGGAGCCCGGGATCGCGGGACCGTGCCACCGATCCCCAGCCGCGAGCGCCTCGAAACACGAAGATCACGTGGTCGAGGTGATCGATCGACTCGAAGCTCAGGAGGAGCGGCGGGTAGCCGTGTTGCTCGAGCGCCGCCGCCGCGAAGAGCGCCGCCTCGAGGCAGTGCGCCGTGCCGCGCTGGACGACCCCGCGGAAGGCGCGCAGCGTCTCGCCGCCGGGCTCGGTGTTGTAGGGGAGTGCGTTCAGCCAACGCTGGACGGCCAGCGGCGTCGCCAGCCGCGACACGAGTGCACGCTCCCGCGGGGTGAAGGCGCTGCGCGGCGGCGGATCGAGGGGCGGCGCCAGCGCGGCGCGCAGCGGCTGCGGGCGCCGGGGCACGGGAAGGCGCGTCGTCACGGGGCCGGATGGTCCAGCGCGCGGCGAAGGTCGGTGAGGACGGCCTCGGCGGTCCAGTCGTTGCCCGAGTGGACGGCGGCCACGCGTCCGTCGGGGCCGATGACGGTGGTGCGGAGATTGTGGGTGATGGAACCGTCCGCCTCGCGGATCACGTTCACACCGAACGCCGCCGCGAAGCGATCGACGACGGCCGCCGGCGCCGTCGCAAAGAGCCAGTGGTCCTCCGCGCCCGCGCGGACCGCGTGAGCGGCGAGCACGTCCGGCGTGTCGAACGCCGGATCGAAGCTGACCGAGAGCAGCTGGACGCGGTCCTTCAGCGCCGCGTCATTCCGGGCGGCGGCCTGGATCTCCTTGAAGCGGGCGTCCATCAGCGGACAGAAATCCGGCAAGGGACAGCGGGTGTAGATGAACGTGACGACGCCGGCGTTGCCGGCCCAGTCGGCGATGGACACCGGCTGGCCGAACTGGCTCGTCAGCGCGAGCGTCGGCGCCGGATCGCCGGGGACGACGATGGGGACGGCTGCGGCCGACGGCGCTTCCCCGGTGTCGGGCAGCGGCGCCGTGCCGGTGAAGGTCAGGTCCTCCAGGCGCGTCCGACCCGGCTCGATCACGAGCGTGGCCGTCACCAGGTCGCCCGGGCGGCGGTCGCGCATCGAGGCGCGGTCGGCCACCGTGAACGGCATGGTCATCCCGTCCATGTAGCCGGGCACCGCCTCGTGTTTCAGGAGCACCTGGCCGGTGTCGAGTTGCACCGCGAGCAGCTGGCCCCGGATGGGATACCGCTCGGCTGGCGGGGGTGGGGGCGGGGACGAGCAACCTGCGGCGATCGCCGAGAGGACCAGGACGACAGCGGCGCCACGTCGCATCACGAGCGACTGTACCACGCCGGCCCGGGCCCGTCCCCCGGGCCCCTTCCGCTTGACGCCGGGTCTGCTATACTTCGCCAGCTTTTTCACGTCCCTGAGGGAGCCCGCTGGTGCTGGTCGGTGAAACGTCGTTTCCCCCGTCCCGCGTGGTGAGCTGGTCACGGGGGAGTCCCGGCGTTCGCGCGCGCCGGGCCAATCGACCGGGAGCGCGGCAGGAGCAGTAACCGATGGGCCGGAGACTATACGTGGGCAATCTGCCCTACAGCGCGACGGACGAGGACTTGACCGAGCTCTTCAGCCGCGCAGGCGCCGTTGCCACCGTGCACGTCATGCGCGACCAGGCGACGGGACGCGCCCGCGGGTTCGCGTTCGTCGAGATGACGACCGACGAAGGCGCGCAGGCGGCCGTCGATCAGCTGCACGAGTATCAGATGCAGGGGCGGGCCCTCGTCGTGAACGAAGCGCGGCCGAAGCCGAGCGGCGGCGGCGGGTTCGGCGGCGGTGGCGGCGGGATGGGTCGCCGCGACGGCGGCGGCGGTGGCCGCCGCGAGCCGCGCTGGTAGCGCGCACGACGCCCGCCGCGCGCGGGAGACCTCGTGATCCTCGTCGGAACGTCGGGCTACAACTACCCGGAGTGGAAGGGCAGCTTCTATCCGCAGGAACTCCCTGCGTCGAAGATGCTGCCCTTTTACGCTGAGCGCTTTCCGACGGTCGAGATCAACGCGACCTTCTACCGGATGCCCACGCCGAAGACGGTGGCGGGCTGGGCCGGGCAGGTGCCGCCGGCCTTCCGGTTCACCCTCAAGGCGAATCGCCGCATCACCCACGACAAGCGCCTGAAGGACGTCGGCGACGCCGTCGACTTCTTCGTGACGACGGCGCGCGCCCTCGGACCGCAGCTCGCGGCGGTGCTCTTTCAGACCCCGCCCAACCTGAAGTGCGACCTGGAACGCTTCGACGCGTTCCTCGCCGGCGTTCCCGACGGCCTCCAGGGGGCGTTCGAGTTCCGCCACGACTCGTGGTTGAACGACGAGGTCTACGCGCGGCTCAAGGACAGGAACCTCGCGCTGTGCGTGGCCGACACCGAGTCGCGCAGCGTCCCGATCGTTCCCACCGCCGACTTCGCCTACCTCCGGCTGCGCGACGAAGGGTACGACGACGACGCCATTCGCCGCTGGACGCGCACGGCGCAGGAACTGGACGCCACCTGCCGGGACGTCTACGTCTACTTCAAGCACGAGGACGCCGGGAAAGGGGCCGCGTTCGGCCAGCGGATGCTCGAGCTCCTGGCCGCAGGCTAGGGGGCGGCCGCTCCGTCAGGCGCGCAGGGGCAGGCCCGCGTGCCGGGCGGCGAAGTCCACGACCGCGGACTCCGCCCAGTAGCCGTCGTCGGCGGCCGGACCTGGACGCGACACGAAGCCGCAGTGCCCGCCGTGCCGGGTGACGAGGCGGGTCAGCGCCGCCACCGCGGCGAGGCCCGCGTCGCGCGCGGCATCCGGCGGCACGAACGGATCGTCGGCGGCCGTGACGAGCAGCGCCGGCACCTCCAGGCGCGGCAGGACCCGGCGTGCACTCGCCCGGTAGTAGTAGTCGGCGGCGCCGTCGAAGCCGTTGTGCGGCGCCGTGTAGAGGTCGTCGAAGGCCCGGACGGTCCACACGCGCGACAGCGGCCGTGGATCGTAGGTGCCGGGGAAGAGCGCCACCTTGCGGCGAAGGCGGCTGCGCAGACCCCGCAGGAAGTTCAGCTGGTAGGCGAGATTGGCCATCCGCTCGAGCGCGTCCACGCACTGGGCGAGTTCGATCGGCGGCGAGACGGCGGCTGCCGCCGCGACGCGACGCCGTTCCTCCGCGTCGAGCTCGGAGGCCAGCTTCAGCGCGATGTTGCCGCCGAGCGAGTAGCCGAGGACCACGAACCGGCCAAGCCCGTCGCGCTCCACGAGCTCCCGCATGACGGCGAGCGGGTCGGCGGTGAGGCCCGAGTGGTAGAGGCCTGGCGTCAGGTGCTCGGTGCCGCCGCAGTTGCGTTGGTTCAGCCGCACGACGTTGAAGCCGCGCCGCCACGCCTTGTCGGCCATGCCGAGCATGTAGTGGCTGTCGCTCGAGCCCTCGAGGCCGTGGAGCAGCAGCGCGGTCGGCGTCTGCCGCCGCTCTGCCTGCCAGTGGCAGTGGGCGAGCACCTGTGTGTCCGGCGCCGTCCGGAACAGGCGCGCCTCGGGGACGGGGAGCCCCGGGAACCGCCGCGAGCGCCCCCAGGCGAAGAGCGTCATCCGGTGGCCGCCGGTCAGGGCGGGATGCGGCGAGAACGTGTCGGGCGCGATGGGCACGCGGGACCTCTGATTGTATCGGTGGGCGGCCGCGGGCCGCCGGTCCGCTACACTGGCGGTCCCACGTTCGAGAGGAGACGCGAGTCCGCGATGGTCATCCGACACCTCCTGTTGTCCCTGTCCCTGGCGCTGCCGCTGGCCTGTGCCGCGGCTCCCGAACCACAGTCACCGGCGGCGACCGCGCCGACGGCCCTCGACGTCGTCGAGCTGAGCGCGATGGACGCGCGCGGGCGGCTCGACGAGGGCACGCTCACGTCGCGCGCGCTGACCGAGGCCTACCTGGCCCGCATCGACGAGATCGACAAGGCCGGTCCCGAGCTCCACGCCGTCATCGAGCTCAACCCGTCCGCCGTCGCCGACGCCGAGGCGCTCGACGCGGAGCGGAAGGCCGGGAAGGTGCGCGGCCCGCTCCACGGGTTGCCCCTGCTCGTGAAGGACAACATCGACGTCGCGGGGCTGGTGAACTCCGCGGGCTCTCTCGCGCTGGCCGACAACCGCCCCGCGGCGGATGCCTTCCTCGTGGCGCGGTTGCGCGCAGCGGGTGCCGTCGTCCTCGGCAAGACGAACCTGAGCGAGTGGGCCAACTTCCGCTCCACGCGGTCCAGCTCCGGATGGAGCTCCCGCGGGGGGCAGACGCGGAACCCGTACGTCCTCGACCGCAATCCGTGCGGCTCGAGTTCGGGCACTGGCTCGGCCATCGCCGCGAGCCTGGCGGCGTTCGGCATCGGCACCGAGACCGATGGCAGCATCATCTGCCCGTCAGCGGTGTCGGGCCTCGTCGGCCTGAAGCCGACCGTCGGGCTGGTGAGCCGTTCGGGCATCATTCCAATCTCGGCATCGCAGGACACGGCCGGCCCCATGGCCCGCACCGTGTCGGACGCCGCGCTGCTGCTGTCGGCGATGGCGGCGGTCGATGCCGCGGATCCCGCCGCGAAGGACGCCGAGGGCCGGATCGCCGCCGACTACCTCGCCGGTCTGACGCCCGCCGCGCTGAGTGGCAAGCGGCTCGGCGTCGTGCGCCAGGCCATGGGCGCACATCCGGGCCTCGACGCCGTGACCGAGCGCGCGCTGTCGGCGCTCAGCGAGGCCGGCGCCACCGTGGTAGACGTGCGCATCCCCACCTACGACCGGTGGAACGGCCCGGAGTTCGAGGTGCTCCTGTACGAGTTCAAGGACGGGCTGAACCGCTACCTCGCTGGAAGCGCGTCGGCGCAGACGTCGCTCGAGGCGCTCATCGCGTGGAACTCGGCGAACGCCGAGATGGCCATGCCGTTCTTCGGCCAGGAGATCTTCGCGCAGGCGCAGGCGAAGGGGCCGCTCACCGACGCGGCCTACACGAGGGCGCGGGCCGCGGCGCGGCAACTGGCCGGGCGCGACGGGTTGCTGGCGGCGCTGGACCGCGATCGCCTCGACGCGCTCGTCGCGCCCAGCCTCGGCCCGGCCTGGCCCACCGATCACGTGCTCGGCGACCACTTCGTCGGCGGCGGCTACGGGATGGCGGCTGTCGCCGGCACGCCCAGTCTCACCGTCCCCATGGGCGACGTCATGGGCCTGCCCGTCGGGCTGACGTTCATGGGCCGCGCGTACGCCGAGGCTGAGCTGCTGGCGCTCGGCTATGCCTTCGAGCAGAAGACGCACGCCCGGACCGCGCCCACGTTCGCCCCGACCCTCGCCCGGTGATCGGCGGACCGCTGGCGGCGCGGGGCGCGGCGGCGAAGTACAATCCGTCCGTCCGAAGGGGAGGTCGTTCCATGACACGTTTGCTGATGCACTCCGCGCTCGCCCTGGTCGTCTCGACGACGGCTGCCCAGGCGCAGGCGCCCGCGGCCCGGAGCGGCCAGACCGCCGCGAAGCCGGCCCCGGCGTCCGCCGACGACGCCAACCTGAGCGCGCTCAAGCGCGGCGTGGCCGAACACGTCGACAGCATGGCCAAGCTGGCGCAGGAGGCCGTGGACTCGGTCTTCAGCTTCGGCGAGCTCGGCTTCCAGGAAGTCGAGACCTCGAAGTACCTCACGGGCATCCTCGAGAAGAACGGATTCAAGGTGACGCGGGGCGTCTCCGGCATTCCCACCGCCTGGGTGGCGACCTTCGGGAGCGGCAAGCCCGTGATCGCCCTGGGCTCCGACATCGACGGCATCCCGCAGTCGTCCCAGAAGCCTGGCGTGGCCTACCACGACCCGATCGTCGAAGGCGCGCCCGGGCACGGGGAAGGCCACAACACGGGCGTCCCCCTCAACATCGTGGCGGCCCTCGCCGTGAAGCGCATCATGGAGCGCGAGAAGCTGCCCGGTACGTTGATGCTCTGGCCCGGCGTCGCCGAGGAGCTCGTGGCGAGCAAGGCCTGGTTCATCCGCGACGGGATGTTCAAGGACGTGGACGTCTGCCTCTTCACGCACGTCGGCAACAACCTCAACGTGTCGTGGGGCGCGGGCGGCGGCAACGGCCTCGTCTCGGTCGAGTACACGTTCACGGGCGAGACGGCGCACAGCGCCGGCGCCCCGTGGCGCGGCCGCTCGGCGGCGGACGCGGTGGAGCTCATGAGCGTGGCCTGGAACTACCGCCGCGAGCACCTGCGCCTCTCGCAGCGCTCGCACTCGGTGATCACGAACGGCGGGGATCAGCCGAACGTCGTGCCGCGGCAGGCCAGCATCTGGTTCTACTTCCGCGAGAACGATCAGCCGCACATCCAGGAGCTGTGGGACATCGGCAACAAGATCGCCGAGGGCGCCTCGCTCATGACGAACACCACCTGGACGTCGCGCATCCTCGGCACGGCCTATCCGCAGCACTTCAACAAGACGATCGCCGAGACGATGTACGCGAACATCCAGCGCGTCGGCCTGCCGGAGTGGAGCAACGACGACCAGACGCTCGCGAAGGCGCTGCAGAAGGAGCTGGGGAACGCCACGCAGCCCGGCCTCGCCACCAAGCTGGCGGATCTCGGCAAGCCGGTGCCGATCGAGGAGAACATGGGCGGCGGGTCCGACGACATCGGCGACATCTCGTGGAACGTGCCGACGGTGACCCTGCGCTATCCGGCGAACATCCCGGGCCTGCCCGGCCACAACTGGTCGAGCGGCATCGCCAGCGCCACGCCCATCGCCCACAAGGGCGTGGTGGCCGGCGCGAAAGTGCAGGCGATGACGATCCTCGACCTGCTGACGAAGCCCCAAATCGTCAAGGACGCCTGGGCGTACTTCAACGACGTGCAGACGAAGGACGTGAAGTACATCCCCTTCATCAAGGCGGACACGCCGCCGCCGACGTTCCTCAACGAGGCCATCCTGGAGAAGTACCGCGAGCAGATGCGGCCCTTCTACTACGACCCCTCCAAGTACTCGACCTACCTCGAGCAGCTCGGCATCAAGTATCCGACCGTGCGCACGTCGTCGGACGACAAGAAGGACGAGCGGCAGCAGCAGTGACGCCCGCCCGATTCGCAAAGGAGCTCGCCGCCTCCCTGGCGGCGAGCCTCCCCGACGGCTTCGGCGCCAGCGCCGACGGCGACACGGTGACGATCGAGACGCCGTCCGGCGAGGCCGTGACGACGGCGCTGGAACTCGAGTCCGACGACGAGGGCGACCCCGACGTCTACGTGGACGCGGCCGAGAGCGTGCTGAGCCTGGCGCAGGACGTGGTGTGCGAAGCGCTCGACGTCACCTGGCCGGGGCCTCCCGGCGGCGGCGGCGACCTGCCGATTCCGGGAGCACGCATGGACGGCGGCGTGGTGTGCCTCTGGTTCGGCGATGAAGACGCGCCGGTGCTGCGCCTCGCCGATATCGGCTTTCCCACCTGATGGAACCGCCGGACCCGGCCGCGGCGCCGGGCCGGGTTCCGGCCCTACGACAGCAGGCGGAGCGCCGCCGCCGCCGCGTCCTGAATGGCCATCAGCTGGCGCTTCACGGCGTCGAGGTCCACGGCCTGGGCGGGCGCCGGCGAGGGTGACGGCGACGGGGCGGGCGCCGCGGTGAGCACGTCGGCCATGTCGTCGAACGACGGCGGGTCCACGAGGACCTGGTCCACCGTTCCGAGCGACTGCCACACCCGCTCCTTGGTGTGCTCGTCGATGATGGCGATGGCCTCGAGGGCCCCGGTGCGGCCCACGCCCAGGGTGTTGCGTGAGATCGGCCGCGAGGCGTCGGCACGCTTCTGGCCGATGGACGCATCCACCTTGGCCCGCAGCACGAAGGCCACGCGCGCCATCCACTCGCGCTGCTGATCCTCACTGCCGAGGCGCAGGTGGCGGAACCGGGCGTCCACGAGCCCGATCCAGGGTTCGGCCTTGACCTGCAGCCCGGTGGCCGGCGACGGCGGCGCGACAGGACCGGGGCCCGCTGGAGGCAGGGCCGATCGCGGCGGCACGATGGGCTCCTGGCCGGTGATGTCCTCGCCTGGCCCGCTGGCGTCGATGAACCGGAAGCCGTCCGCGCCAGATCCCAGGATGAGGTCCCAGCCGCGCAGGGACCCGCCATCCTGGAACGCGATCATGTCGTCGGACTGCGGTCGCCCGCCGCCGGCGCTCTTGGCCACCCACCGCGAGTCCCCGGGGCCGGGGTTCAGCACGGGGTGCCCGTAGTGCATCACGGCCACGAACGAGAGGAAGAACTGGTTGCGCTGCTCGCGCGTCGAGCCGCCGCCGATGTTGGGGCGTCCCAGGGCCTGGTGGGTGCGTTCCAGGATGGGGCGGAGAACGGTGGGATCCATGGATGCTCCTTGTGCACCGGGTCCTGGCCGGTGGGCCGACATGATAGACCCAGGGCCCGGACGGGCGGGCGGCACGGCTCGGTCGGGGGCGGCAAACCGTCGCGCCCGCCCGGAGGGACGGCCCGACGCCGCCAAAATCGCGCTTGACGGGCCAGGGGGTCCGGGCGCATCGTGTGGCGGACGCGGGCCGGCCGGGCCCGGTTCCGCTCGCACACACTCTCTCGGAAGGGGCACCCGATGGTGGAGATCGATCGTCGCGCATTCTTCGCGAGCCTCGGCGGTGCGTCCGCCGTCGCGCTGATGACGTCGGAGCAAAAGGCAGACGCGCTCGAAGCCTACATGGAAGAGACGCTGGACGCCGCGATGCAGGCCGCCCAGGGCGGTCAGGACAAGTATCCGACGGTTGCGGAGATCGAGGAGCGGAACGCCAAGCGTACCGGCGTTCGGCCCGGCGCCGGCAACGTGTTCAACGCCAGCAGTCGGGACGGCGCTCCGCGCGGCCCGCTGCCGAAGATGTCCTCGGCGCCGACGCTGCTCGAGTTCTTCGAGAAGCGGTTCGCGCCGGCCAACCACGTCCTGCAGAGCGCCAACCGCGCGCTGAAGACCGGGATGCCCGAGGAGATCGTCCTCGCCTGCCTGATGCACGACACCGTCCACGCGCTGGTCAAGGTCGATCACGGCTGGTGGGGCGCGCAGATCATCGAGCCGTACGTCAGCGAGAAGACGTCCTTTGCGATCCGCCACCACCAGACGCTGCGCTTCTACCCGGACGAGAAGTTCGGCTACGAGTATCCCGAGAGCTACATCCGCACCTTCGGCGAGGACTACAAGCCGGAGCCGTACCTGCAGAAGAACTACGAGTGGGTGCGCAACCACAAGTGGTACGAGTTCCCGCGGCTGGTCACCGTGAACGATCTCTATTCGTTCGATCCGAACCAGAAGGTCACGATCGAACCGTTCATCGACATCATCGGCCGCCACTTCAAGCAGCCCAAGGAAGGGCTGGGCTACGACAACAGCCCCGTGGCCCACATGTGGCGCACGATCATGTTCCCGGATCGGCCGCTGTAACGTCATGGCCCGTTCGCGCGTGACGGCCGCAGGGCTGTCCCTGTCCATGCTCGTGCTGGCCGGTGCCGCCGCCCTCGCGCAGTCGGCGCCAGCGATCTACAAGGGGCTCGAAGTGTCGGTCTCCGGCGTGTCGCGGGCGACCAACGTCAGCCTCACCGACTGCCCGCCCGGCGCCAACATCGTTCGCGGCGTGATTCGCCCCGGCGACGTGAACGAGTTCGTGTCGGTCACGGTGGACTTCAAGGCGACGCCGGCCTTCACGCCCGGGCCGCTGGCGAAGCCGACGCTCACCGGCGCCGACGGCAAGGTCTACAACACCGCGCAGTCGTTCGCCGAGGTGGCCGGCCAGGCCATGTTCCAGTGCACGTTCTCGTTCCGCGTCCCCAAGGGCGCGGCCGTGAAGACCTTCTCGCTCGAGACGGCCGCCATCGACGTGTCCGCGATGGGCAAGTAGCCGCCGGTGCGCCGGGTCGTACCGGCCCGAACACGCCGAGGGCCCGATGGGAGATTCCCACCGGGCCCTCGTGCTGTACAGACTCGCTGCCTGCCGCGATGCTGCGTCGTCTTTCCCGACGGCGACACCGTGGCCAGCCTGACAGCGTCACGCCTGACAGCGTCACGCCTGACGGCGTGACACCGCCGCAGTGTGGCAGCGTGACTCGCTAGCCCCTAGCCCCTGCTCCCCGGTCCCCGGTCCCTAGACCCCGCTCTTGACGTACTTCGTCAGGGCCGCGACCAGCTTGTCGACTTCCGCCGGGCTGTTGAAGAAGTGCGGCGATACCCGGATGCCGGGCCGATCCTTGCCGCCCCTCGTCGTGACGCCCAGGCGGTCGTTCGTGTAGAGCGCGTCGGCCAGCGTGTGCGCGTCGAGCGCCGCCGGCACGAAGGACACGATCGCCGCGCGCCGGTCGGCCACCGGCGAGGTCCAGTTCGTGATGCCCGGGATCTTCGCGAGCCCTTCCATCAACTGGGTCGTGAGTGCCCGCGACCGCTCCTCGATGGCCTTGCGGCCGACCTTGGTCTGGAACGTCAGGGCCTCGTGCATCGCGATCATCGTGGCCTCGTCGCGCTGGCCGAAGCTCTCGAAGGTCTTCGAGAAGCCGACGGCGCCAGGGTAGGCACTGTAGAGGCTGGGCCAGAGCCGGCTCTGGGCGTTCCTGTTCACGTAGAGCACCCCGCACTCGCGGGCGCCGCACGGCCACTTGTGCGCGCTGCCCGAGTAGAAATCCGGCTGGATCTCGGACAGGTTCACGTCGAGCAGGCCGAAGCTCTGCGCGCCGTCGAGCAGGAACAGGATGCCCCGAGACCGCGCCAGCGCGGCCAGCTCTCGCGCCGGCATCACGTCGCCCACCGTGCTGGTGAGGTGCGTCACGGCCATGACCTTGGTGCGGGGCGTGATCGCCTTCGTGAAGGCGTCCATGTAGTACTCGGCGCCCGGGTGGGGGTTCTTCTGCGGGACGACGACCACCGAGAAGCCGAACCGCTTGCCCTTCTCGCGCCACGCCGTGAGGTTGCTGGGATGGTTGTCCTCGTGCAGCAGCACCTCGTCGCCGGCCTTGAGATCCAGGCCGCTGGAGACCATGTTGTTGGCCTCGCTGGTGTTGCGCGTGATGATGATCTCGTCGGGGGTGACGCGGAGGAACTCGGCAAGTGCGAGACGGGTCTTCTCCTTCTCGGGCATGAGGCGCGCGCGGTTGGTCGGCGACGGGTCGGCGTCGACGCTGTGCGACTCCCGCGCCAGGCACTCGGCCACCGGACGCGACGCGGGGCAGAGGTTGGCGGCGTTCATCACGGCCAGGTCGGGAGGCATCACGAACTGCTCGCGGACGCTCGTCCAGAACGGCTCGCCGGCAGACGGACCGGCGGGCAGGATGTCGCGGGGCACTCCGGCCTCGCGCGCCCAGGCCGGATCGGCGAAGAGCGCGGCGGAGCCCCCGACGGCGAACAGCTTGGCGAAGTTGCGGCGCGAGACGTTGGCGGCCATGGACTCCTCCTGCCGGGCGGACCGGCGCACGGCCGCGCATCACGTGATTCCGGGCGCGGCTTGAGGCCGGAGTATAGCAGCGCGGCTACGGCGCCAGCGCGTAGACCCGGATGCGGCCCGACCGGAAGCGCTCTGGCAGATCGAGCATCCGATCCGTCGCCAGGACGGTGAGGCCGGCCTGCCGCGCGAGCGCGATGACGGCCGCGGCGTCGCCGCCGACGGCCGTGCCGGCCAGGCCGATCCGCCGGGCGACCTCGTGCGCGATGTCACGCGAATACATCGCCATCGCGACGTCCTTGGTGTCCTCCAGGAAGACGTCCCGTTCGGCCCCGATCCGGACCGCGGTGCCCATGCCGGGCTTCCAGGCGTGGCCCGGGTCGGCGAGGACGAACGCATCCCGAGGCGTGTGGGTCCGGATCCACTCGAGCGCGCGGGTCCAGTCGTTCGCGGGCAGGGTCAGGGCGACCGCCTCCCGGGCGGAGTGCTCGACGCCCGTCACGTAGACGCCGCGGGCGAGGCTGAGCGCCAGGAGCGCCAGGGCCGTCCACTGGAGCGGTGGACGGGCCCCCCATCGGTCGGCGAGCCCTCGCACGAGGAACAACGTCGCCACGATCTCGACGGGCCAGAAGACGCGCGAGGTCTGGAGTTGGACGGCCAGCGCGACTCCGCTGGCGATGGCCGGCAGCGTCGCCAGGAATCCGGCGACGAGGGCGAGGGCGCCGGTGGCGAGTCCGATCTCCCGCGGGCGCGCCGAGCCGGCCGCCAGACGCCGGGCCAGCACGCCGACGATGACGGCCGGCCCGAGCAGGTTGATGGCCCAGGTGCCGCCCGACCATCGGGTGGGGAAGACGTAGTCCTTCATGCCGACGAGTTCCATCCACCCCGCGTCCATCGTCGACACGTCGAAGAGGCCGAGCGCGACCGCGCCCGCCGCCGTCACTGCGGCGCCGAGCGCCGCGAGCGCGATCGGCGCCCGCGCGCCCGGCTCGCTCACGGCCGTGGCGACCAGCAGCAGCGCCACGAAGAGGGCGGCCGTCGTGGGATGCAGGAGGCCGCTCGCCAGGGCGAGGCCCAGCGCCCACCAGGGCCGTCCGCGCATGTACAGCGCGAGGCTCGTCAGCCCGAGACCGAAGACCAGCATGCGTGGGTGGAAGTACCCCTCCAGGGTGTTCGCGCCGGTCTTGGCGATGCGGTGGCGCAGGGTCAGGGCCGCCAGCCATGCCGTGACGGCCCACGGCGAGGCGAGGAACGTGCGCCCGAGCGACAGCGCGCCCCAGTACAGGGCGCCGAGCGTCGCCAGCTGCGCGACGACGAACCAGGCGGGCAGGCCGATGCCCGTGCTTCGGACCAGTGCGCCGAAGATCTCGTCGACGAAGAAGAAGCGGCCTTGAGCGCCGAGCATCGCCCAGTCGCGCGGATAGAGCGCGGGATCGAGCTGGTGCAGGATGGCCGGGATGTAGAACGCCTGGTCCGACGCGCCGTAGCGATACCCGCCGGCGTTCAGCGTCGCCAGGACCGCGAAGGCGACGGCGCCGCCGGCGGCGGCCGCCGCGGGCACCGCGAGCCAGTCAGGCGGACGGCTCGTCGGCACTCGGCCCGTAGATCGAGGGGAGCGGCACGTCGAGCGCCCGGAGGTAGACGCTCAACTGGCCCCGATGGTGGATCAGGTGGTTCATGACGAACGTACGCCAGCACGCGGCCCTGGGCAGGGTGAAGAACTCCCGACCGCCGCGCCTGAGGGTCCACGGCGCCATGAGCTCGGCGTCGGTCCGCCCGGAGAGGGCCGCGCGCGCGCGGCCCATCTTCTCGTCGAATGCCGCCATCAGGGCGTCGCGCGTCGCGGGCATGTCGGCCTCGGACAGCCGGCCCATCTCCTCGAGGTCGACGCCGTGCTGGCCGATCGTCAGCGCGCCCCACACGCCGAGCTGTCCGATGTGCGTCGCGAGCGCCTGGAGCGTCATGCTCTTGGCGTGCGGGCGCCACGCGAGCTGCGCCTGTGGCAGCCGCTCGAGGAGCCGGCGCGTGGTCGCGACTTCGTGATCGAACTCGGGCAGGAGGACGTCGGCGAGGGCCATGACGATCGCGGGTGGCCGGCCTGAACCGGAGCGAACGCCCGCTATGCTATCACCATGGCCGGAGTCGAGCCGTCGCACCCGACCGACGTCGTGCTGCGCGACGGCACGTCCGTGCGCATTCGACCGCTGGCCCTCGACGACGAGGGGCGCATCGCGGCGTTCCAGGCCGGCCTGTCCGCGCGCTCGGTGCACCAGCGCTACTTCCACCTGACGTCGCTGCCGGATCGGATCGCGCAGGCGCGGCAGTCATCGGGCCACGACGAGTCCGGCGCGCACGGGATGGCGGCCGTTGCCGAGCGCGTCGGCCCAGGCGACCTGATTGCGGTGGGGCACCTCACGCGCATCGCGCCGGCCGACGCCGCGGAGGTCGCCCTCATCGTCCAGGACCGCTGGCAGGGCCTGGGGCTCGGCGGGGCGATGATGCGCCACCTGGTCGCGGCCGCGCCCGCGCTGGGCCTGCGCCGGCTCCATGGCGACATGCTGGCGGACAACGACGCGATGCGGGCGCTCGTCAGGCGCGCCGGGTTCGTCGTGCGCTCGGTCCCCGGCGATGGAGCCGTGCTCCACGCGGAGCTGACGCTCTAGACGTTCGAGCGACGAGCCGCGCCACGAGCCGGATGCGCCGCCCGGCAGGTGGAACTGATGCCGCCTGGACAGGCCACCAGACTAGCGCCGCGGCGGCTTCGGGGGCCGCGGTGGAGCCGGCGGAATCGGAGGCGCCGGTGAGACCGGCGGCGGATCCGACAGATCCGGCAGGGGGAGCGTCTCGAGCGCGACGCCCAGGCCGCGCAGCGTCGGCAGGATGTCCCGCACCGCCGCGTTCGCCTCGTCGAGCGCTTGACGCACGGCGTCGTCGATCACGCCACCGAGCGCGGGCCCGCGTCCGCCGCGGCGCCGGCGGCGTTCCTCGGCGGGCGATCCGATCGGGCCCTTCGTGACGTGGATGTCGCCCTGGAACGACTCGATTTCCACCCGCGCGCTCCCGCTGCCCAGCGTGAAGTTGAAGCGCTTGTTCCCGCTGCGCGCGTTCATGCCGTCCGGCAGCGTGATCGGGAAGTCGCTGCTGAAGTCGCCGCCGAACGTCCGGACGAACACCGTGGCGTTGGCCTGCTGGCCGAGGCTGACCCGGATGTCGCCGTTGTGCGTCGAGACCCGATAGGTGCCCTTGTCGGCGGTGGGCCCTTCGAACCGCACGTCGCCGTTCACCGTCGACACCTCGAGACTGGCCGCGCGGGAGCCCGTGATCGTGACGTCGCCGTTGGTGGTCTCGGCCACGACGTCGCCCGACACGTTGTTCAGGGTGATCGAGTCGTTGACGGTCGTGGCCTGCAGCCGGCCCGTGGCGCCGTCGACGCGAATCTCGCCTTCGATCGAGCGCAGGGTGACGGCGCCCGAGCCGCCCTTCACGGTGAGGTCACCGCCGACGGTTTCGACGTTCACCTCGGCGGACGTCCCCTCGATACTGGCCGCGAGGTAGGTGCCGGACAGGTTCACGGCCATCCACCGCGGCACGGTGAGCGCGTAGTCCACGAGCCGCCGCCCGCCGCCCGACGACCGCGACCGCACCCTGAGCGTGTTGTCGTTCGTCTGCATGTCGACCGTTTCGCGGGAGCTATGGCTCGCCTGCACGCGTACGGCATCGCGATCCCACGCCCGCACGGTCACGTCGCCGGCCTGGTTCGACAGCACGAGGCGCGTGCCCCGGGCCACGTCCACCGTCTGGTCGGTCCGGGGGCGGTCCATCTCGGGGCCGCCCGGACGGGCCTGCACGGGAGCCTGATCCCGGGACGGCGCGGCCTGGGGCGCGCGCTCGTCGAGAGAGCCGGGCCGGGCGGCCGCGGGACCCGCGGCGAGCAGGACGGCCAGCGCGACCGGCGTTCGGAGGAAGTGGGACATCAGTTGGCCTCGGTGATGAGCGCCGCGCGGCGCAGCAGATCGAGTTTCCGGCGGCGGGCACTCGCCAGGTGGGAGTTCAGCAGGGCGTTGGCCGGATCGGAGGCGAGCGCCTCGCGCGCCTCGCGAATCGCGTCGTCGATCACGCGCAAGTTCCGTTCGAGCACGATCACGGTCCGCGGATCGAGACGGTCGCGCTGCTTGCGCAGCACCTGCTCCAGGTCCTGGATCGCCGCGTTGTACTGCGCGTCGGCGAAGCTCACGGGCTCGACCTGGGCCTCGGCCGGTCCCGACCACTCGATCTCGGCCACCACGGGCGCTGGTGCGGCGGCGGCCGGCTCCTGTGGCGCCGTCCGCGGCCACAGCAGGGCGCTGCCGAGCGCCGCGAGCACGGTGGCGGCCATCGCCAGCTCTGGAACGCCGACGGACCACCGGCGCCGATACCAGGGCGTGGGCGACGCGGAGACGGGAATGCCCGATCCGCCGGGCACCACGGCTCGAGGACCCGCCAGGTGCCGGACCACGCCGGGCCAGAGGTCCGTACCGGGTTCGGCCAGGGTGTCGGCCCACGCGGCCGCCGCGGCGCGCACGCCGGCCAGCTCGTCCAGCACGCGCCGGCAGGCGGCACAATCGGCCAGATGCGCGTCGACCTGGGCCCGTGTCTCGGGCGGAAGGTCGCCGTCGAGGTAGCCCGACAGCTCTTCGTTCGGGTGCGGAGTCACGAGGCCTCCCTGGGCGTGCGGAGCAGGCCGCGCAGCGTCATGCGGGCCCGGTGCAGCTGCGACTTGGACGTGCCGATCGACACGCCCAGCAGCTGGCCGATTTCTTCGTGCCTGTAGCCCTCGACATCGTGCAGCACGAACACGGTGCGGGCCCCGGGGGGCAGGCGGTTGACGGCGACGTCGAGATCCATGCCCGCGTTCCAGCCGCGGGCCGAGTCCACGGGCGCCGCCACCCGCGTCAGGTGGTCGTCACCCTCGGGCAGGAACCGGTCGCGGGCCGTGCCGAGTGCCCGGAACTGCTCGACCACGACGTTCACGGCCAGCCGGTGCAGCCACGTGGCCAGCGACGACTCGCCCCGGAAGAGCCCCAACTTCTGCCACGCCCGGACGAATACGTCCTGGGTGAGTTCGTCGGCGCGGTCCGCGCCGGCCATCCGCCGGGTGAGCGCGAGGATTCGGGGCACGTGGCTGCGATACAGACGCTCGAAGGCCGCCGTGTCGCCCGCGACGGCGCGCGCGACATCATCGGCCTCCGGCCCGGGCCGGGGGTGAGGGTCTGTGGTCACTCCACGACTCAGGGCGCGTCGGCTCCTTTGCCCTGTTGGATGGGCCGGCGGGGCCGGATGGTTGGAAGCCCTTACTGTCCCGACTTGGGCCGCGAGAAGTCGACCTTCGGCGCCTCTTTCGCCTCGGGCGGGGCCTCGAACAGCGGATAGTCCTGGAACCGGAAGATCGCGTTGGTGATGTTGGCGGGGAAGCGCCGCCGCGACGTGTTGTACTCCTGGACCCGCTCGTTGTAGCGCATCCGTTCGGTCGCGATGCGGTTCTCCGTGCCCGCCAGCTCGTCAGACAGCCGCGCGAAGATGGCGCTCGACTTCAATTCCGGATAGTTCTCGACGACGACGAGCAGCCGCGCCAGCGCCGCCGACTGCTCGTTGGCGGCCTGCATGGTCTGGGACGGGGTCGACGCGCCGGCCAGCTTCGCCCGCGAGTCCGCGATGGCCTGGAACACGTCGCGTTCCTGGGTGGCGAATCCCTTCGTCGTCTCGACGAGGTTGGGGATGAGATCGCTCCTGCGCTTCAGCTGGTTCTCGACCTGCGCCCACTGCGCCTTCACGGCTTCTTCCTGGGTGACGAACGTGTTGTACGAGCACCCCGTCGTGGCCGACGCCGCCGTCACCACGATCATGGCCATCACCACCTGCCGCATCGTCGCCTCCCTGCGCGGGTATGCGCCCTGGTCGTCACCACGACGCCCCGCCTCCGCCCCCGCCGCTCCGGCCGCCGCCGAATCCGCCGAACCCGCCCGACGACCGCCCCCACGAGCCGCCGCTCCAGGACGAGCCCCCGCCCCACCTGCCCCCATAGTACCCGCCGCCCCACGGCCCGACGCCGCCCCGCCACGTCCGCCGCCGGCGTCCGCCCCGCCGCCCGCGCAGCATCGGCAGGATGACGAACAGGAGCACGACCAGCAGGATGACCCAGGTCCCGATCGGGTCGTTGGGACGTTCCGGCGCCGACCGGACTTCGACGCCCGTCACGGTGACGTTCCTGTCGGCCGCGATCCGTTCGATGACCCGGCTCGTGCCGGCGAGGAGGCCGCGGCCATAGTCGCCTTGCCGGAAATAGGGGGCCATGACCTGCCGGCTGGTCTCGCCGGCGAAGCCGTCGGTGATGACTGCTTCCAGGTCGTACCCCACCTCCATCCAGACCTGTCGGTCGTCCACGGCCAGGAGCACCAGCAGGCCGTTGTCGCGGCCTTTCGCGCCGATGCCGCGGCCGTGGTTCTCGAACATGGCCGTCGCGTAGCTGCGAATGTCGGCCCAGGGTTTGAACGTCGTGACCGTGGCGACCACGACGGTGTCGCCGCTCGCGGATTGGAGCGCCCGGATCAGGCGTTCGAGCTCGCCGGCCGACGCCGCGTCGACCACGCCCGCGAAGTCGTTCACGGGCGCCGTCAAGGCGGGCGGCGCCTCCTGCGCGGACCCGGCCGCCACGCCGAGGCACAGCAGGCAGGCGAGTGCGAGCGCGCTCAGGCGTCTGGAGGCGCGTCGGGCCATTCGTCGATCCGCCGCGCCAGGTGTTCGGTCGCGGTCAGGTAGGCGGGGAAGAGCTTCGCGGCGTCCACGCCGCTCTGGTCCGGGTCGGCCGCCAGGTGCAGGACGTCGGACACGACGGTCGGATCGAGTCCGAGCCGCTCGGCGGCCCAGGCCGCGAGGCCGTGCGGTTCGCGCTCCCGGCCGTCCAGGCGCGAGACGAGCCGCAGCAGCGCCCGGAACTCCGCGGCCGACTCGACGACGAGGGCCGCGACGGCCCGGTGCGCCCCGGCGGCCTCGATGTAGTCCTCGCGCACGTGGAGCAGGAGGCTTCGGACCTGGGCCTCGCAGGCGCGTCTCAAGTCGCCGTGCGCCACGGTGAGGCCCGCCAGCGGGTCATCGCCGTACAGGGTCTCGTGGTGGGCGATGATCTCGCCGAACTCCACCGGAAAGGCGTCGAGCGACCGCGCGAACTCTCGGCGCGTGAGCACCACGGGCGCGGCGGCGCCGGCGCGCGCCCAGCGTCGGGCCCGCTGGGCGCACGCGGTGAGATCGGCGAGGTCGATCGACGTCACCAGCGCCAGGCTGGGACGCGGCGTCACGTGGGCGCCGTAGGCGACGAAGGCCTCCAGCCTGGTCCCGAAGATCGCCTGCAGATCGTGGAGCACGTGCGACGCGGGCATCGCAGCGTCGGCGGTCATGACGCCAGTCTACACGCTCGGTCGCGGCGGCCTGCGCCGATGGGCCGGATATGATGGTCGGCGGATGAAGCTGCGTCAGTTGAACGTCGGGTGCTTCGGTGGGGGCACCGGGCTGCCAAGTCTCCTCGGGGGGCTGAAGCGCAATCCCTGGCTGCGGCTGAACGCGGTCGTCACGACGTTCGACAGCGGCGGGAGCTCGGGACAGCTGCGCGACGAACTCGGCGTCCTGCCGCCGGGCGACGTGCTGCGCTGCGCGCTGGCGCTGGCCAGGAACGAGGGCGAGGCGCGCCGCGTCCTGCTCTCGCGGCTGCCGACGCTGTTCGAGCACAAGAAGCTCGGCGGCCACACCGGCGGGAACCTGCTGCTGTCGATGATGGAGCAGTACAGCGGAGACTTCCTGGCGGCGGTCGACGGCATGCGGGCGCTGCTCGGCTGCCAGGGACGCGTCTGGCCGGTCAGCGTCGCCAGGTCGTCGCTGTGCGCGGCCCACGCCGACGGCACGATTTCGTCGGGCGAGGTGGAGGTGGACCGCTGGCAGGATGCCGGCCACGCCATCGAGCGGATCTGGCTCGAGCCGCGGGCGCCGATCCACCCGGCCGTCGCCGACGCCATTCGCACGTTCGACGCCGTCATCATCGGTCCCGGGAGTTTCTTCACCAGCCTGATGCCGACGCTGCTCGTCGACGGCGTGCGCGAGTCGCTCGCCGCGATGCCCGGCCCGATCGTCTTCGTCAGCAACCTGCTGACCGAGGGGCTGGGCATGAAGGACTTCACGGCGGCCGACGCCGTGCAGTGGGTGGAGAAGACCATCGGCCGCCCCGTGGACCTCCTGATCTTCAACACCGCCAGGCTGCCGCCAGCGCTGCTCTCGAGCTACGCGCGCGAGCACAAGCAGCCGCTGGCGCTGGGCCAGCTGCCGCAGACGACCGTGCTCGTAGAGGCACCGCTGTGGACGCGCGCGATTGCCCGCCACGATCGCCGGCGCCTCTCGCACGCGATCTGGAGCGTGCTGAGCCGGCGGGTGCTCTGATCGGCGCGGGCGCCGCTACTTCGATCTGCGCGCCGCCGTCTTCCTGGCCCGGGCCGGCCGGCGGCCTGTCTCCGGGGCTGGCGTCGCGCGCCGCTTCGGCGCCGGCGCGGGCGGCTCCAACGCGTCCGCGGCGGCCGCCGCCGGCATCCGCCGAGTGGCCGGGTCGGCGTGCCGCGCTGCCCTGAGCTCGAGGGCCGTGGCGATGATGCGCTGGAAGAGCTTGCCGGTGTCGCCGGACTTCGCCGGCGGGTGGCTGTGCCAGAGCGCGGGCGTGTCGGTGGCGAGGATGTCGGCAAGGTCGGCGTCGGGCGTCTTGACGCTGAGCGGCGCGAACTCCGTGATGGCGATGGGCCCGGCCCACTCGTCGCGGTGCTTGATGAGCAGCCACGACGGCTTGCCGGAATCGCCGTATCCGCGCGTCCGCACCAGCGCCCACGAGCCCTTCAGCTTGTAGCCATCGAGGCGGAACTTCAGGTCGCCCTTCGCGAGCGCGGCGCCGACGTCGGGCGACTCCGGCGTCCAGGTGCCGTAGTCCCACAGCATCACGACGCCGGCGCCGTACCCCTCGGGGATCACGCCCTCGAAGGAGCCGTACTCGACCGGGTGATCCTCGGTCTGCATCGCGAGCCGCTTGTCGCGGGTGTCGATCGACGGGCCCTTGGGGACGGCCCACGAGAGGAGCACGCCGTCGTGCTCGAGGCGCAGGTCGTAGTGGAGGTGGCTCGCCAGGTGCTTCTGCACGCAGAAGTACCTCGGGGCGTGGCGCTGCGACGGCGTGGCCTCCGCGCCAGCGGGCTCGGGACTCTTCGTGAAATCGCGCTTGCGGCGGTATTCGTCGAGCGGCACTGGCGTTCCGAGCGGAGGATACAATACGCCCTGCCTATGGCCAACCCGGCATCGACGGACACCTCGTTCTTCGGCCACCCGCGCGGGCTCTCGACCCTGTTCTTCACCGAGATGTGGGAGCGCTTCAGCTACTACGGGATGCGCGCGCTCCTGCTGCTCTACATGACGGCCGCGGTCGCCGACGGCGGCCTGGGCTTCGATGCGGCGCAGGGCGGCGCGATCTACGGGCTCTACACCTCGATGGCCTACATGGCGGCGCTGCCGGGCGGGTGGGTGGCCGACCGCCTGATCGGCCAGCGCAAGGCCGTGCTCTACGGCGGCATCATCATCGCGTCCGGCCACTTCAGCATGGCGCTGCCGTCGCTGGCCACCTTCTACCTGGGGCTGTTCCTCATCGTGATCGGGACCGGCCTGCTGAAGGGCAACGTGAGCGTCGTGGTCGGGCAGCTCTATGCGAAGGAGGACGACCGCCGCGACGCGGGCTTCTCGATCTTCTACATGGGCATCAACCTCGGCGCGTTCCTGGCGCCCCTGGTCTGCGGGTATCTCGGGCAGCGCGTGAACTGGCACGTGGGCTTCGCGGCGGCCGGCGTCGGCATGACGGTCGGTGTCGTGCAGTACATGTTCGGCGGCCGGTATCTCGGCGACGCCGGGCTGCATCCGGCGCCCGCGGCGTCGCCGGCGGCCGCCGCGGCCCTGAAGGCCAAGGCGCTGGCGTGGGGCCTCGGCCTCCTGGCCCTCGCCGTGGTGCTCGGGGGCGGCGGCTACACCGGGATGCTGCCGATCACGGCCGTGGGCGTCGCCGACGCAGCGGGCGTCGGACTCCTCCTGTCGACCGTGGTCTTCTTCGGCTGGATGTTCTCGAGCTCCGACTGGACGCCGGCCGAGCGCAAGCGCCTGGTGGTGGTGGCCGTGCTCTTCCTGGCGTCGGCGCTCTTCTGGTCGGTGTTCGAGCAGGCCGGGTCCACGTTGAACCTGTTTGCGGACCGGGACACCGACAACTCGATCTTCGGCATCGGCTTCCCGAGCAGCTGGTTCCAGAGCGTGAACTCGTTCTTCATCTTCACGCTGGCGCCGGTGTTCGCCTGGATCTGGGTCTCGCTGGCCCGGCGGAACCAGGAACCGTCGAGCCCCGCGAAGTTCGTCGTCGGGCTCGTGGGCGTGGGCCTCGGGTTCGTGGTCCTCATCTGGCCGGCCCAGGCGGCGGCCGCCGGCGTCAAGGCGAGCCCGCTCTGGCTCACACTCACCTACCTGCTCCACACGATCGGGGAACTGTCGCTCAGCCCCGTGGGGCTGAGTGCCATGACGCGCCTGGCGCCCGCCCGCATCGCCGGACTGGTGATGGGCGTGTGGTTCCTCGGCACGTCGGTCGGGAACTTCATCGGCGGCCGGGTCGGCGGCCTGTACGAGTCGATGGCCCTGCCGACGCTGTTCGGCGCGGTTGGCGGGTTCGCGATCCTGGCCGGCCTCGTGCTCCTCGTGTTCGTGCGGCCGATGCGCCGGCTGATCGAGGAGGGCCAGGAACCGGCGGCCTGAGGCCGCGCCTCAGCCCTTCGGCGGCACGTATCCGGGCGGGAGCGCCGAGCCCTCGGCGAAGAAGAACTCCTCCAGGTGCTGGAGGATGATCGCCTGGCTCTCTTTCTGCCATGGCAGCAGGCGCAGCTCGTTGAGGATCATCTTCTGCCGGTCCTCCCACATCTTCCAGGCTTTGGCCGAGACCTGCTCGTAGATCCGCTGGCCGACCTCGCCCGGCCAGGGTGGGGCATCGAGGCCGGGCAGCTCCTGCCCGAGCTTGACGCAGTGCACGAGGCGCACGGAACCGGCAGCGGCCGGGGAGGTGGGGTCGCTGGACACACCGCTCATGGCGCGATTGTATCGAGCCTGCGCCGGCGGCGCGCGCGTATGATGGTCGAATCGCGTGACTCCCGAAGATCGCCACCGCGTGTGCTGGTACAGCCGGCGGACGCCGACGATTCCCGCGAACCTCGGCCTCCACACCATCATGGACGGCCAGCTCCTGTACTGCGCACACCCCATGCTCTGGCCGGTCGTCGGCTACGAGTTCGACGTCAGCAACTGCGGCGAGTGCGAGTACTTCCGCCAGGGTCGGGTGGCACGGCCGAACACCTGAGCTGCGGGTCCGCACGAGTATTCAATTGATACTCGACTTCTGTAATGTGTATCAATGCGAGTCGTTTTTTGACTCATCGATTGGCGCTTCTTACACGGAAGCCTCTTGTTTTCAGGTACTTCCGAACTCGTCCTTCCCGGTGCAGTTCTGGTACGGCGCTTGCGCCTGGTAGAGGTGTCCCAACCTTCCAGGGGAGCTACAACATGGACAAGCCAAAAGCCCGGCGCGGGTTCGCGTCGATGTCGTCGGAGAAGCAACGGGAGATCGCCAGCAAGGGCGGACGGGCCGCGCATGCCAAGGGCACGGCCCACGAATGGAGCTCGGTCGAAGCGCGTGACGCGGGACGCAAGGGCGGCATGGTGAGCCGCGGCGGCCGCGGCAAGCTCCCGACCGAGCAGAAGGAAGAGTCGGCGGCCTAGCCCGCGCCTATCGGCGGTCGGGTCTCTTCGAACGCGCGCGCGTCACCTGGACGCGCGCGTCGTTGAAGCAGGCCCCGCCGCCGAAGTCCGTCAACGTATCCGGTACCAACGCGTTCGACGTCAGGCCGTTGCCCGTGTGGCGTCGCCAGACGCCTTTCGGGAAGGCCACCGTCCCCGGGCGGACGAGCCCCGTGACCTTGACGCTGCACTCCACCGTTCCCAGCGGATTGGCGATCCGCACCTCGTCCCCCTCCTCGATGTCACGCGCCCGCGCATCGTCCGGGTGCATCTCCAGCCGCACCGCCGGCCGGCTCAGTTCCCCCAGCGTCGAGCTGATCGTGCGCTCCGACGCAGGTGAAATGAGCGCGAGCGGCCACTCCTCGGAGCCCGGGTCCTCGAGGTACGCGTAGAGGCCCCGCGGCGCCTCGCGGTCGAGCGCGTCCGGCCAGAGCGTCACCTTGCCGTCCGCCGTTCGAGGGAACACGTCCACGAACTGGATCGGACGGCCGCCGTGGGGCGGTGTCGCGCCGCCGTGGTTGCCGAGTTCCGTGCCGGTCTCGCCGGGCAGCGCTCCCATCACCTGGAGCATCTGCTCGAGCTCGCCTGCGGCGTCTCCGTCACGCGAGAGGTCGAGCCGGGCCGCCAGGTCGGCGAAGACGTCCGTGTTGGGCCGCGACTCGGCCACGGGCTCGATGACGGGCCTGGTGAGGTGCAGGGCCAGCGGACCGTACGCCTTGGCCAGGTCGTAGTGCTCGAGGAACGTCGTGGCGGGCAGCACCACATCGGCGTACAACGCCGTATCGGTGAGCACCTGGTCGAACACCACCGTGAAGAGATCCTCGCGCGCCAGACCGGCCAGTACCCGCTGCTGGTCAGGCAACGTCACGGCCGGATTGCAGTTGTAGACGAACAGCCCGTGCACGGGGGCGCCCTCGCCGCCGGTCAGCAGCCGACCGACGCGGTTCATGTTGACGAGCCGCGTGTCGGGTTCAGGGTCCGTCACCCAGGAGCGCTCGATGCCCCAGGAGGCGGAGTTGCTCATGGAGTAGCCGCCGCCGCGCACGCCGAACTTGCCCCCGACGGCGGGCAGGGCCAGCACCGCGAGGGCGGCGTTGCCGCCGTTCCGGTTCCGCTCGAGGCCCCAGCCGCACTTGACGAGCGCCGGCGACGCCGACGCGTAGAGCCGGGCCACGCGTTCGAGGTCGGCCGCCGGCACACCGCTCACGGCCGCCGCGCGGTCGAACGTCCAAGGCTCGGCGCGTTCGCGGAGCCGTTCGGCGCCCGTGGCGTGCGCGGCGAGGAACGTCGTGTCGGCGGCCCCGCTTTCGAACAGGTGCCGGTGGATGGCGAGCGCGACCGCGACGTCGGTGCCCGGACGCGGCGCGAGGTGGATGTCGGCCTGCCGGGCCACGGTCGTCGCGCGCGGGTCGACCACGACCAGCGTCGCGCCGCGCGTGCGCGCCTCCTTCAGGTACGGCATGAGATGGATGCCGGAACTCGCGGGATTGGCGCCCCACACGACGATCAGGGCCGCGTCGGGATAGTCCTCGTAGACGACCGAGGCCATCTTGCCGTACAGCGCCTCGTTGGCGGCGCCAGTCGGCGCCGCGCACACGGTACGCGCCAGCCGCGAGGCGCCGAGCCGCCGGAAGAGCGACGCGTCGGACGTGTCCTGCGTCAGCAGGCCGTTCGATCCGCCGTACGAGAGCGGCAGGATCGCCTCGCCGCCGTGGTCGGCCCGGATCGCGGACAACCGCGCCGCGATGCGATCCAGCGCGTCGTCCCAGCTGACCCGACGGAAGCGGCCTTCGCCCTTCTTGCCCACCCGCACGGCGGGGAAGTGCAGCCGGTCCTCGCCGTAGACGCGCCGGTCGAAGTGGCGGACCTTGTTGCAGATGTACCCGCCGGTGACGGGGTTGGTCCGGCTGCCGTCGATCGTGGTGACCCGCCCGCCCCGCACGGTCACCTGCAGCGTGCAGGCGTCCGGACAGTCGAGCGGACACGCCGTCTCGACGGTGGTTTCAGGCGGGGCGACGGCAGGGCGGATGGCCATGCGCCATCTTAGTCGGGGAGCCCGGTCCCGTGGCGGCCGCGCCCGCGGCCGGGCCGGTCATGGCGCCGCGCGGGCGCGCACGCGGGCTCCGTCGGTCAGCTCGCGCAGCGCCTGGAACGGTCCGGCGACGATGGCCGCGCCCTCGGCGATGCCCTCGACCTCGATCGACAGGCCCCCGATGATGCCCGTGCGGACGGGCGTGAAGGTGGCCGTGCCGTCCGCGATCGTGAAGACGCCGCTCGTCTCGCCCCGCTGCACGACGGCCTGCAGCGGCGCCGTGAGGACGTTGGCGCGCTCGGCCACGAGGATCTCGGCGTCGCAGGTCAGCCCGGGCCGCAGCGTCGAGACGTCGCCCTCCAGCCGGATCGTCACCTTGAACTCGCGGGCCGCCGCCTGCGTGCCGATCTGCGGGAGGGCGCTGGCGCCGATCTCGACGACCGTGCCCTGAAAGGTGATGCCCGGCGCCGCCTCGAGCGAGACCGTCGCGCGGGCTCCCAGGGCCAGGCGCAGCACGTCGGCCTCGGCCACCTTCACCTCCGCGTCGATGGCGCTCAGATCCGAAACGGTCATGAGGATCGTGCCCGGCTGGTTCTGCACGCCGATGACCACCATCTCGCCCTCCTCCACGTCGAGGCGCGTCACCACGCCGTCGATGGGCGCCGTGATGGCGGTCTTCTCGAGCACGTCGCGCGCCCGGACGCGCTCGGCCCGTCCCTGCGAGACGCGCCGTTCGGCGGCGGCCAGGGCCTGATCGCTCCTGGCGACGGCGGCCGTCGCGGCGTCCACCTGGGCGCTGGCCGCCTCGCTGTCCGCGACCGCCTTGTCCAGTTCAGCGAGCGGGATGAGCCCGGCCGACCGCAGCTCCTTCGCGCGGGCCAGGGCGTTCCGGCTCTCCGCCGCCCGGGCCTCGGCGGAGGCCAGCTCGGCGCGGGCCGCCCGGGCCTGGTCGCGGGCGCCGCGGGCGTCGGCCTCCAGCGCGGCCTCGCCGGCGGCCGCGGCCGCCGCGGCACTCTCCGCCTGGACGCGATCGATCCGGGCCAGGACCTGGCCGGCCTTCACCCGGTCGCCTTCTTTGACGCTCAGGCCTTCGAGGCGGCCCATCACGCTCGAGCCGATGTCGGCGTAGCGTGTCGCCACGATCTCGCCGGAGGCCGTCACGTAGGACCGAAGCACGGGGGTGCGTTCCACGAGGGCGCGATCGACCTCGAGGGCATCCGACGACCCGCGGCGGGACACGACGACGGCGATCAGGAAGACGAGGGTGGCGAGGGCGACCAGGACACGGCGCGGCGGCATCGGAGGCAAGTGTATGCTTTGGACGCGGCGTGGCCGCGCGGCGTCCCCGCCGCCGGGGCCTTCGCGGCCGGTCGCGCGTCAATACAGTCGTGCCCAGTCCCCGTCCCTCGCCCGTCGCGCGCCTCCGGGAGGCCGTACTGCAGGGCGTGGCCGACGCCGGCGCCCACCGGATGCGGTCGACGCTCGGCGCCCTGGCAATCGCCGCCGCCGTCGCGACCATCGTGATCGTGGTCGCGGCGCTGGACGCGGTTGCCGTCTACGCCCGTCAGACCACCGCGCGCGCCTTTGGCGCCGAAACCTTCCTCCTCGCGCAGGTGGCCTCGCCGGGGCGCGTCTCCCGACGCGAACTCCAGCGCCAGCTGCAGCGGAATCCGCCCATCAGGCGCATCGACCTCGACGCCATGACCCGCACGAGCGGCGGACTCGTGGAGTACGCGCCGAGTGCCCAGACATCCACCGAGGTGGTCGCTGGCGGCCGCGTGTTCGAGAACGCCGCCGTGACCGGCACGTGGTCCACGCTGGCCGACCTGCGCGACCTGGCGGTCGAGCGCGGCCGGTTCCTGCGGCCGGACGAAGACCGGTCCGGGGCCCAGGTGGCGGTAATCGGGGCCGAGGTGGCCGACGCGCTCTACCCGGCCGAGGACGCGGTGGGGCGCGCGTTGCGGCTGGCGGGACGCCGTTTCGAGATCGTCGGGGTGCAGGCGCGGTTGGGGAACTCCGGCGGGGCGTCGCTGGATCGCTACGTCTGGGTGCCGCTCTCGGCCTACGAGCGCGCCTTCGGCGCCCCCAGGACCCTGCAGGTCTTCGCCCGGACGACGGCCGGCCGGCCCACGACGGACGGAGAGGACCGCGCCCGCATTTCGCTCAGGGCCGCGCGACGCCTCGGCCCCGGCGTCGAGGACACGTTCGACCTGCTGACGCCGGATGCCGCCCGGACGTTCGTCCTGAACGTGTCGGCGCGCATCAGCGCCGCCGCCGGGCCGATCTCGGCGATGGCCCTCCTGGCCGCGGTCGTCGTCGTCGCCAACACGATGCTCGTCTCGGTCACGACCCGAACCCGCGAAATCGGGATTCGCCGGGCGCTCGGCGCCACCCGCGCCCAGATCACGCGGGAGGTGCTGGCGGAGGCCGCGCTGGTGGCGGCAGCCGGTGGCGCGGCAGGGGCGGCCGTGGCCGCCGGGCTCGTCGGGGCGATCGGCTCGGCCCTGGACGTCCCGGTGCACCTCGGCGCCGGCACTCTGGCCATGGCGCTCGGCGCGGCGACGGCGAGCGGCATCGTCGCGGGGTGGTATCCGGCCCGGCGCGCGGCCAAGCTCGATGTCATCGCCGCCCTGAGGAGTGAATGATGGCGGAGGCGAGACTCTCCACGACGGCCTCCCTCGCGGCGTCGGTGCGGGAGGCCGCCCGTCTGGCGTGGGAGTCGCTCGTCGCCCAGCCCGCCCGGTCGGCGCTCGCGATCGCGGGTGTCGTGATCGGCATCGTGACGGTCGTCCTGGTGGCGTCCGTCCTCGTCGGGCTGCGCAACAGCGTGGCGCAGCTCTTTCGCGAGCTCGGGACCGACAACGTGTTCGCGTTCCACAGGAACGGCGACCCCTACACGCCGGCCTCGGACCGCGACGCGCTCAGACGGCCCCTGCGCCCGGAGTACGCGGACGTCATCGAGCGTCTCGCCCCGTCGGTCAGGGACGTGGGCGTCCAGCTCATCGTGCCGGCCGTGACGGCCACGCGCGCCCTCACCGCCCGCGCGGGCGCCAGCGAGTCGGACACCATCCTGGTCGAGGGCGTCTCCACGAACTTCTTCGACATCACCGGGGCCGAGTTCGCCAGCGGGCGTCCCTTCACGGAGGCGGAGAACCGGGTGGTCGCGCCGGTGGCCGTCATCGGCGCGAACGTGGCCACGGCGCTCTTCGGGCCCGAGGACGGCGTGGGCCGATCGTTCCTGCTGGGCGGCGACCGCCTCTACGTCGTCGGCGTGCTCGCCAAGCGCAAGGGCACCTTCTTCGGCGAGAACCGCAACGACAACGTCGTGTCGCTGCCGCTGGCGACGGCCTCCCGGCGGTTCCCCGAGGCCGAGAACACGGTGCTGTACGCGCGTGCCGCGCCCGAGGCGCGCGAGCGCGCGCGGACCGAGGTCGAGACCGTGCTGCGGCTCGTGCGGCGGCTGGGGCCGCGGGACGAGAACGACTTCCAGCTGTCCACGTCGGACCAGATCATCGCGCAGTTCGATCGACTCGGCGCGCAGCTGTTCCTGGCCACCGTGGGCCTCGCGGCCGTCAGCCTCGTCATCGGCGGCATCGGCATCGCCAACGTGATGGTCATGAGCGTGACGGAGCGGACGCGCGAGATCGGCGTGCGGCTCGCGGTCGGCGCCCGGCGGCGCGAGGTGCTGCGACAGTTCCTGTTCGAGGCCGCGATGCTCGCCGGCGCCGGCGGCGTGGCCGGCGTCGTCCTGGCCACGGGGCTCGGCATGATCGCGACGGCGGTTGCGCCGGGCTTCCCGGCGATCCCGCCCCTGTGGGCGGTGGCCTCCGGCCTGGCCAGCTCCATCGGCGTGGGGATGGTGGCGGGCTACGTGCCGGCGCGCCGCGCCGCCGCGCTCGATCCCGTCGAGGCGCTGAGGTACGAATGACGGCCGCCCGTCCCCGCGTCGTGATCGTCGGGGGCGGGTTCGGCGGCCTCTCGGCGGCGAGGGCGTTCAAGCGCGCGGCGGTGGACGTGGTGATCGTGGATCGCCACAACCACCACCTGTTCCAGCCGCTGCTGTACCAAGTGGCCACGGCCGGCCTGTCGCCCGCCGACATCGCGGCGCCCATCCGGTGGATTCTCCGCCGGCAGCCCAACGTCCGCGTCCTGCTCGACGAGGTCGTGGACGTCGAGCCGGAGGCACGGCGGCTCGTGCTGAAAGACAGTCCCGCCCTGGCCTATGACTTCCTGATCGTCGCCACGGGCGTGACCCACGCGTACTTCGGGCGCGACGACTGGGCGCCCCACGCCCCCGGGCTGAAGACCCTGGACGACGCGATTGCCATCCGCCGACGGGTGCTCGTCGCGTTCGAGAAGGCCGAGCGGGAGGCCTCGCCGGAGCGGCAGCGGCCGCTCCTGACCTTCGTCGTGATCGGCGGCGGACCGACCGGCGTCGAGATGGCCGGCGCGATCGCCGAGATCGCCCGCCAGGCCCTGGCCGACGAGTTCGACGCCGTCGCGCCCGAAAGCGCGCGCGTGGTCCTGCTCGAAGGCGGGCCCACGATTCTCTCCACCTACACCGAGCGGCTGCGCGCGTCCGCCCGGCAGGCGCTCGCCACGCTGGGCGTCGAGGTGCGCGAGTCCACGCGGGTGACCCACGTCGGCGACGGGGAAGTGCGCGCGGGCGATCTGACCATCGAGGCGGGCACGATCGTGTGGGCCGCCGGCGTCCAGGGGTCGCCGCTGGGACGCCTGCTGACGCCCGATGTGGATCGCCTGGGCCGCGTGGCCGTGGCGCCCGATCTGTCGGTGCCCGGCCATCCCGAGATCTTCGTGGTGGGAGACCTGATGCATCTCGCCGGGGCCGACGGGGCGCCGGTGCCGGGCGTGGCGCAAGCCGCGATGCAGTCCGGGCGTCGCGCCGCGAGGAACGTCCTGGCCCGTCTCGCCGGACGCGCCGGGGAGCCGTTCGCCTACACGGACCTCGGCAGCATGGCCACCATCGGGCGGGCGCGGGCCATCGCCGAAATCGGCCGCGTGCGGCTCACTGGGTACCCGGCCTGGCTGGCGTGGCTCTTCCTGCACCTGGTGCAGCTCGTGGGATTCAAGAACCGCCTTGTCGTGCTCGTGCAGTGGCTGGTGGCCTACGTGACGCGCCAGCGGGGCGTCCGCCTCATCACCGGACGGCCGTAGCTACCTCGCCTGCGGGCGGCGCGCGTCGAAGCGCAGCACGCGTCCGCCCAGGGCGCCCGTGAAGCGTCCGCGGTCGCGCGCGACCTTGCCGTTCACGACGATCGTGTCGATGCCCTCCGCGAGCTGGTGCGGGTCCTCGTAGGTCGCCGTCTCCTTGACCGCCGCGAGGTCGAAGACGAGCAGGTCGGCGAACGCGCCCGCGCGCACGACGCCGCGATCCGTGATGCCGAAGACCTCGGCGGCCAGGGCCGTCATCGAGCGGATGGCGAAGGGCAGGGCCACGACGTTCCGTTCGCGCACGTAGCGTTGGAGCTTGCGCGGAAAGGCGCCGTACGCGCGCGGGTGAGGCTTGCCCTCCGTGGCCGGCTGCAGGCCGCCGTCGGTGCAGGTCATGGTCCAGGGCTGCTGCATGATGAGGGCGATGTCGTCCTCGGACATGTTGAACGACACCAGGCCGGCGTCGCCCTTCTCGAGCAGCGTCAGGGCGTACTCCTCGGGCGGGAGCCCGGCCGCGGCCGCCAGATCCGACAGCCGCTTGCCCTCGATCGACGTGTCGGGCCCGTACTCGGACACCAGGAACGTGTCGGCGCCGCCGCGCCGTACCAGGTTGGCCTTCACCTCGTCGCGCACCTTGCCGCGCAGCTCGCCCGTGAGCCGCCGCAACATCACCTCGCGTCCGCCCACCTGGGCCCAGCGCGGCATCAGGGCCCCGACGATCCCGGTGCCGCTCGCGTCGTACGGATACTGGTCGGCGAACACCCGCACGCCGCGGGCGCGTGCCGCCGCGATGTGAGCCACGAGCGTCCTGGAGAGACCCCAGCTGGACGGACCGAGGGCCTTCATGTGGGTCACGACCCCGGTGATGCGCGCCTGCTCGGCGATCGTGATGACCTCGTCCACGGCCGCCACGACGCCGACGCCGTAGTCGGCCTCGTCGCGGATGTGGCTCGTGTAGCTGCCGCCGAAGGGCGCCACCTCCTTCGCCATCGCGACCACTTCGGCCGTCTTCGAGTAGCTGCCGGGTGCGTAGTAGAGCCCGCTGGAGAGCCCGAAGGCCCCCGCCCGCATGCCCTCGCGCACGAGCGCGTTCATTCGTGCCTGCTCGGCCACCGTGGGATCGCGGTCCGTCATCTCGAGCACGGCCCGGCGCACCGATCCGTGCGGCACCATCAGGCCGACGTTCACGCCGATGCCGCCCTTCGTCAGGGCCGCGCGCTGGGCCGCCAGGTCCGTCGGGCCGCCGCCGTCGGGATTGACGAGCACGGTCGTGATGCCCTGGGCGAGCACGGGCCGTCCCTCGTGGAGCTCGGGCGTTTCGAGCCCGGGCCCGGCGTGTGAGTGGACGTCGATGAACCCGGCCGTGACGTACCTGCCGGTCGCATCGAGGACGGAGGACGCCGCGGCGCCCGTCAGATCGCCGACGGCGCGGATCCGGTCGCCGGTCACGCCGACGTCCGCCCGGACGGGCGGTCCGCCGAGGCCGTCGACGACGAGCCCTCCGCGGATCAGGATGTCGAAGGTCTGCCGGGCCCCGAGGTCGGCCGCTGCCGTCGCCGCGAGGGCCGCCGCCACAAGCCCCGTGAGGAACCGCCGTCCGTGCATGTCATCCGCCTCGCTGGACGCCCACGGTCAGGGGACGCCGCCCGGATTCTACCGGCGCGCCCCGTCCGGCCCAAGCCGGCCTGCAGCCCTGCCCACCCCGAGCCGATATGCATGGTACTGACCAGATGGGCACCTGCGACCGACCCACCGCCCCTGACTCGCCGCTTGCCGGTCCGCCGCCCGGCTGGCGGTCGCCCGGCGACGACGCGCCCCTGTTCGTGGCGTGGGGCGAGCTGTCGGCGGACCAGGCCGACGGCTTCGCGCCGGACCTGGACGAGCGTACCGAGTCCGGTCTGGACGACGCCCACGGCTACGGCCACGGCGTCTAGAACGGGGCGGCGGACGCGCTTGCCGCCGACAGACGGCGACGGTCTGGCGGGCCGTCAGGCGCTGCGCCGCGGGTAGTGCGTGGCGACGTAGTCGTCCACCAGCGCCTGAAACGCCGCGGCCAGTTCCTCGTAGCTGCCGCGCAGCGTGGCGTGGTGCCGCCCGTCGATGTAGACGGGGCAGGTGGGCGCCTCGCCCGTGCCCGGCAGCGAGATCCCGATGTTCGCGGCCTTCGACTCGCCCGGGCCGTTCACGACGCAGCCCATCACCGCCAGTGACAGGGTCTCGACGCCCTCGTAGGCGATCTTCCAGGCCGGCATCTGCGCGCGGATGTAGTCCTGCACGCGCTCGGCGAGCTCCTGGAACGTGGAGCTCGTGGTCCGGCCGCAGCCCGGACAGGCGGTGACGCTGGGCGCGAACGACCTCAGCCCCATGGCCTGGAGGATCTCGCAGGCCGCGTAGACCTCCTCGCGGCGGTCGCCGCCAGGGCGCGGCGTGAGCGACACACGGATGGTGTCGCCGATGCCCTCGTTCAGCAGCGCGCCCAGTGCCGCCGCCGACCAGGTGAGGCCCTTGATGCCCATGCCCGCCTCGGTGAGCCCGAGGTGCAGCGGCTGCCGGGTCTGCTTCGCGAGCGCGCGGTAGACGCCGATGAGGTGCGTCGGCCGCGAGACCTTGCACGAGATGATGATCTGCTGCTCGGTCAGGCCGCACTCGAGCGCGAGCGCCGTGGACTCCACCGCCGAGCGCACCATGCACTCGTTCAGGATCTCGTCCGACGTCAGCCCGAGCTGGCGATCGGTGTTCTCCTGCATTCGGGCCATCACCAGCTCCTGGTTCAGGGAGCCGCCGTTGACGCCGATGCGGACCGGCTTGCCGCGATCGCGCGCGACGCCGCAGATGGTCGCGAACTGCTCGTCGCGGCGCTTGCCGGTGCCGACGTTCCCGGGGTTGATGCGGTACTTGTCGAGGGCCTCGGCGCAGTCGGGATGCCGCGTGAGGAGCAGGTGTCCGTTGTAGTGGAAGTCGCCGATGAGGGGCGCCGTGCAGCCCGCATCGATCATCCGCCGCTTGATCTCGGGCACGGCCGCGGCCGCCTCCGGCACGTTCACGGTGACCCGCACCATCTCCGAGCCCGCTTCCCAGAGTTCGATGCACTGACGGGCCGTGCCGGCCGCGTCCGCCGTGTCGGTCATGGTCATCGACTGCACCACGACGGGGGCGCCGCCGCCGACGGTGACCTGCCCCACGCGGACGGGCACGGTCCGATGCCGGGTGTCGACCTGCAGCATGGCGGTCAGGGCTCTTCGCGCCAGCCGGTCCCGAGCAGCGACGACTTGATGTCGTCGGCCCGGAACAGCGCGATCTCGATGCCGTCGAAGTTCTCGGCGCGGTCCATCACGTCGCCGACGAAGAGGGTCAGCGTGGTCTGCGGATCCCCGGGGATGACCACGGCCCGCGCCTGCTCGCCCGAGGGACTCCACAGGCGCCACAGCACGGTGGGACTCGTCAGGTCCATCGATCGATCATAGTCGGCCGGCGCGGCAGCGCGGGCGGGGGAGTCGGGCAGGCCGAGCCTACTCCTCGGCGTCCTTGTCGTCCTTCTGGTCGTCCGCCTCGTCGCCGCGCATGAAGTCCGGCAGCGAGTCGTCCGTGCCGCTGGCCTCGGCGTCGTCGTCCAGGCCGAACACCCGCCCCGTGAACTTGGTCGGGATTGGGCCGCGCGGCCCCCGTTCCTTCTGCTGGAACCCGGCCTTGGGGCCTTTCTTGCCCTTGGGCGGAGCCGGCGGGCCGAAACGGCTCTGACGGGCGATCGCCGCGTCGCTCTGGGCGCCCGCGCCCTCGCCGCCCCCGGGGCCACGGAAGCCACCCGGCCGGGACCCGTACCCGCCTTCGCCTGGCGGACGCGGCGAGAAGCCGCCGGGGCGTGGACCGCCCATGCCGCCGCCCGGACGCGGCCCGCCGTATCCACCGGGACGCGGACCGGAAGGGCCGCGGTCTTCCCGGGCCCGGGCTTCGCTCACGGCCAGCGGCCTGCCCATGAAGAGCTGCCCGTCGAAGCGCTTGATGGCTTCCTCCGCGTGCGTCCGCTCCCCGTATTCCACGAAGGCGAAGCCGCGGGCCCGGCCGGTCTCACGGTCGAGCGGCCGGACGATCTGCGTCGGTTGCGCCACGGTGGCGAAGTGCGAGCGGATGTCGTCTTCAGTGGCGTTGTAGGGCAGGTTTCCGATGAACAAACGAACGGGTGGCACGGCTGGTTACTCTTGGAGGTCGTCTCTTCGACTCACGGGTTGGCGATGCTTGGTGTCTCCACGATCGGATCGGGATGACAGGTGACAAGTGCCGGTGAGGAAGCGTCAGGAGAATGGAAGCGCGGGGGCGATCGCGATCGCGGGGGTGTCCTCGGCTGAGGGAGCATAGCAGGGAGCGGACCGGGTCTGCAACGGACGTTCCATCGGCCCCTTCCTACTCGGCCGTGCCCGGGCCCGGATCGCGGAGCTCGGCGAGCAGCGCTTCCAGGGCCGCCACCCGCTGCCGCAACTGGTCGCGGTGGGCCGGACGGCAGGCCACCTGGAGCTGCGCGGTGGTGTCGGCCAGGGCCAGCGCCACTGTCTGGGCCCGTTCCCGCCTGGCTCGCGCGTCCGGCGACAGCGCGGGGCGGAGCCGGCTGGCGTCCCGGCGGTCCTCCTGCTGCGACTCGATGGCCTTGCTCTCCCAGCCGCGTGCCACGTCGAGAGCATAGCAGGAGGCGCCGCCGCGCCGCGGTTGCAGCCGGTCGGAGCCGCCGGTAGACTGCCGGCGTCCCTCGCGGGCTCCGCCCCGGATGTGCCACCAGGAGCCCTACCTGCGTCGGGGGCTCGTCTCGACGCGGATGGAGGTTCCCCGAGCACAGGCCAAGCGTGTGCACGGCGGCCTCCGATGGCCGGCTGCACGCGCGGGGAGCGACCGATGCCGACCGACGCCGTTCGATTCACCACCATCACTCCGAACCTCATCGTGCGGGACATCGCCCGGAGCACCGCCTTCTACTGCGACGTGCTCGGCTTCCGCGTCGCCCAGACCGTGCCCGACGCGGCGCCGCACGCGTTCGTGTGGCTCGACCGCGACGGCGTCGCCGTCTTCCTGAACGATCCGGCCGCCGTGGCGCGGGACCTGCCTGAGTACGGAGCGCCGGCCTTCGGCGGTACGTCCACGCTGTTCGTCGTGCTGGAGGGCGTGGACGCCCTGCACGCCCGGGTGTCGCAATCCGTGCCGATCGTCATGCCGCTCCGGACGCAGCCGTACGGCATGCGGGAGTTCGCCATCCACGACCCGGACGGGCACCTGATCACGTTCGCGGAGCGCGTCGCCCAGCCATGAACCACGGCGGGTCCGGTGCCGTTCGCGTCTCGGGCGACGAGGCCGCGCGCCTCCTGGCCTCGGGACCGGTGTCGATTCTGGACGTCCGTACCCCCGGCGAGTTCGCGCAGTTGGGCCACCTGCCCGGCGCCCGCCTGCTGCCGGTGGACCTGGTGGCCTCGGCGCCCGCCGTGCTTCCCGACGACGGGACTCCGATCCTCGTCTGCTGCGAGCATGGCGTTCGCAGCGCCGCGGCCGCCGAGGTGCTGGTGGCGGCCGGTCTGGCTCCGGTCTACGACCTGGCGGGCGGGATGGCGGCGTGGCGCGGCGCCCGTGACTTCGGCTCTGCGCCCATCGCTGGCCCGGCCGGCTGGTTGCTCGAGCATGCGCGACTGCTGCCGCGCGGCGCGCCGGTGCTCGACGTGGCCGCGGGCCGCGGGCGCCACGCGCTGCTGCTCGCCGGGGCCGGGTGGCCGGTGACGGCCGTGGACCGGGATGCGGAGACGATGGAGGCGCTGGGCCGGGTGGCCGCTCGCATGGGGTGGCCGGTCACGGCCCAGGTCCTGGACCTCGAGGCGCCGGGCGTGGACCTCGGCGCCGGGCGCTACGGCGCCATCGTCGTCGTCCACTACCTGCACCGGCCCCTCGTTCCGGCCCTCGTCGCGGCGCTCGCGCCGGGCGGCGTGCTGTTCTACGAGACGTTCACGACGGCCCAGGCCGCGCGCGGACGGCCCACGAATCCGGACTACCTGCTGGAACCTGGCGAACTGCCGCGTCTCGTGGCGCCGCTCGTCGTGGAGCAGCAGCGCGAGGGCGAGGTCGACGGCCGGATGGTGGCGTCCGTGGTGGCGCGCAAGCTCAGCGCGCCGGAGCGGGCGTGAGCGCGTCCGCCGCGGCCGTCCAGGCCTGCCGCACGCGCTCGGCGGTGACGCCGGCGTGCGACGAGTGCCACACCGCCGCGCCGCCCGCCACGACCAGGGCCTGGGGCGACTCGTGCCGTACGCGCAGGCGCGCCGCCACGTCGTGCGCCAGGTCGCGGGACCGCTGCACGACGATCTCGTGCACGGGCATGGGGAGATCCCCCGAGACCAGATCCGCCCGGGCCATCCAGCTCGATCCGCACGAGTCGCTGTGCTTGAAGATGACGATCGGCTCGACGGAGGAACGCGCGATCAGCGTGGTGAGCTCGTCGGCGGACGCGAGGGCACGGAAGTCGGTCACCTTCCGATTGTACGCCGCCTGTGCCGTGACCCTCCTGGCGCACCTGGCCGCGAGCGCTCCGCTTCAGGCGCAGGCGCCCGTGACGCGCGGCGCCACGGAATGGTCGGTCACTGCCGCAGTTGCTCAGGGCATCGCGATCCTGCAGTCCGGGGGCGGCGAGCGGTACGCCACCACCCACGTCGCGTTCGGGCGGGTGCTGACCGACCTGCGCGGCCACGGGCGCCTCGCGGGCCGTTTCGAGTGGTCGATCGAGGTCACACCCATCTTCGCGGAGTGGTCGGGCGGGCGGGCGCGCGGCGTCGGCGTCGCGCCGCTCGCGTGGCGATGGAACTTCGGGCCACGGGGCCGGGTCCACCCGTTCGCCGAACTCGGCGGCGGCGCCCTCTGGACGTCGGCCGCCGTCCCCCGCGGCACGACCGGCAGCAACTTCACGTCGCACGCGGGCGTCGGCGTGCGCGTGATCGGCGCCGGCGGCCAGGGCCTGGTGATCGGCTATCGGCTGCACCACATCTCCAACGGCAACCGTCTTCGCAGCAACCCGGGCGTGAACGCGCACATGGTCACGATTGGCTGGACCGTCGTGGGGGCGCCGTGAGCCGCGTGCGCCGCTCGGACGCGCAACTCGCGCTCCCGCTCGCGCCGGCGGGGGAGGCCGGCGCGCCGGAGGAGGCGGCGCGGGTGGACGCCCCCGCGGTGTCCCCGGCCGATCCGGTCTTCGTGCGGCGGCGGGGCACGCGGCGCTACGTGCTCAGAGTGCTCGACGACGGATCGCTGCGGGTGACGATTCCCTGGTGGGGCACCCAGCGGGAGGCCCGCCGTTTCGTCGAGACGCAGCGGCCGTGGATTGCGGCGAAGCAGGCGGCGGCCGCCGCCCGCCGGCCGGCCCCGTGGCGTCCGGGCCGACTGGTGGCGATCGACGGCGTGGAGCGGCCGATCGTGCTCGACGACGGCGGGGCCGCCCGGATCGACGACGCGGTGGTGTCACGCCGGCCCGGCGACGGCGGCGCGCTGCGATCCGACGTGCACGCGTGGCTGCGACGCCGCGCGCGCCGGCTCCTGCCCGCCGAACTCCTCACGCTGGCCGCTCGCCACGACCTGACGGTGGCCGCCGTCTCCATCCGGAATCAGCGGTCGCGCTGGGGGTCCTGTTCGCGACGCGGCGCCATCTCGCTCAACTGGCGGCTCGTCCAGGTGCCGCCGTGGGTCCGGGAATACGTGCTGATCCACGAGCTGATGCACCGGCGCCAGATGAATCACTCGTCGCGGTTCTGGACACTCGTGGCCGACGCGTGCCCTCGCTACCTGGAGGCGCGCACGTGGCTCCGGACAGGGGGCGCCTCGCTGTTCGACTAGCCGGGCCGCGCCGTGGTGGCGGGCCGGGTGGCGAAGCCCTTGCGCGTCATCGCGCCCCAGTCGGATCGTCCGCGGAGGTACTTCACGAGACCGCGCAGGCGCCAGTACACGGTCATCTGGCGGTAGCCCAGGTTCTCGGCGACGCTCCACCAGACGAGCCACGCCAGGTCGCGCGGGCGCCGGAACCGCATGAACGACGCCTGGTCGAGCAGCAGCGTCGCGACGCTCAGGACCAGGCCGATGCCGACGGCGAGTGCGAAGAACAGCACCGCGAAGGACCGGTCCACCAGGCCGACGGCGAGCGAGGCGGCCAGCACCACGAGCCCCAGCGCCTCGACCACCGGCGCGAGGAGTTCGACCACCACGAAATAGGGGAAGACCACGAGGCCCATCGCGCCGTACCGCGGGTTCCCGATCAGCCGCCGGTGGCGCCAGAGCGTGTCGGTCAGCCCGCGATGCCAGCGGTCGCGCTGGCGTCCGAGCACGCCCCACGATTCGGGCACCTCCGTCCAGGCGGTGGGATCGGGCACGAAGACGACGCTGCTCGGGCCGCGATTCTCGTAGCCCAGGCGCCGGAGGCGGACCACGAGCTCCATGTCCTCGCCGACGGTGTCGTGCAGCCACCCCCCGGCGGCGAGCATCGGCTCGCGCCTGAAGAGCCCGAACGCGCCCGAGATGATCAGGTTGCCACCGAGGCGGTTCAGGCCCAGACGTCCGAGCAGGAACGCCCTGAGGTACTCGACCACCTGCACGCCGGCGAGCAGCGTGCGGGGCACGGTGACGTCGAGCACCTGCCCGTTGCGGGTCGGGACCGCGTTCACGGGCCGGATCGTGCCGCCCGTGGCCACCACGCCCGAGTCGATGATCATGGGGCGCGCCAGCCGCACGAGCGCGCCGCGCTCGATGAGCGTGTCGGCGTCGATGGCGCACACGAGCTCGCCGCTCGCCAGGTTGAGGCCCACGTTCAGCGCATCGGCCTTGCCGCCGTTCAGCTTGTCCACCACCACGAGGTTGGCGTGGCGGGCCGATCGATACAGCGCCACGACGCCCTTCGTCGCGACGCGCGGCGCGTAGGCGCGGTGCACCTCGACGAGGGCGAACTCCGCCTTGAGCACGTCGATGGTGGCGTCCTTGCAGCCGTCGGCGATGACGACCACTTCGAGGTTCGGGTAGTCGAGCGTCAGCAGCGACTGGACGCTGGCCGTGATCGTCGCCTCCTCGTTGTAGGCGGGCGCGAGGATGCTGATGGTCGGGGCGAGGCGCGAGCCGACGACGATGTGGTCGTTGATGCCGACGGCCTCGTTGCGCCGGCGGCGCATCTCGATCACGGCCGCGGCCAGGAGCGCGACGTAGGCGCCGTTGATGAGGACGAAGTACACGAGCACCGACGCCTCGACCGGGACCATCAGGGCCTCGACGATCGCGCCGAGCGTGGGCGTCATGCCTGGGCACCCACCGCTGCCAGGTCGAGCGCGTAGCGCGCCACCGACGACGACACCGGATCCGGCGACTGCCGGAGCTGACGGAGGAAGATGAGCCCCGGCGCGCCTAGCGCCCGCAGGCAGAGGGCGGCCTGGCGGCGCACGTCCCAGACCGGGTCGTGCACCAGCCGCGCGACCTGCGGGGCGGCCGGCCAGTGCGTGAGGGCGCCGAGCGCCTTGAGCGCCGCCTGGCGCACGACAGGCGCCGGGTCGGCCAGGGCGCGCTCCACCGCGGCAATGCCCTCGGCGCTGCCCAGCGCGCCGAGCAGGGCGATGGCGCGCGCCCGGACGTCGGCCGCAGGCGCTCCGGCCAGGACCGAGGCCGGCGCGAGCAGGCGCGCATCGGCCATCGTCAGCGCGACGTCGAGCGCGCCGAGCGTGCCGGTGTGCCCCGCCGAGCCCAGGTAGGCGATGAGGGGGGCCACCGCCGCGTGCCCCACCTTCACGAGGGTGTCCTGGGCCGCGAAGCGGCAGCGCCCGTCGCCGTCGGCCAGCATCGCGAGGAGCGTCTCGACGACGGCGGGATCCGGCCGATGGATGGCGCACTCGACGGCCTGGGCGCGCACGCCGGGATGGCGATCGCCCAGGAGCGCCAGGACGACCTCGGCGGGGTGGCCGACGAGCGTGCAGATCTTGGCGCCGAAGAGGCGGCGCGACCAGAACCAGCTTTGGCAGAGCCGCTCGGCCTTTCCGAGCAGGCCGGCGCGTTCCGCCAGCTGACGGAGGGACTGGCGTTCCTGCCCGGAGAGGTACGGTGCCAGCTCGCCGAGGAGGTAGATCTGGAGGCGCATCGGAAGACGGACGAAGTCGCGTGCGAAGGCGAGGTCGCGGGCTCCGCCGGCGAGCGCCTCGCGCAGGGAGCTGCGGACGGCGTCGACGCGGCCTTCGATCCACCGGTCGTACCACCACCACCACGCGGCATGCGCCACGAGCAGGGCGACGCCGACGGCCAGGGCCAGGGCCTCGGCGAAGAGCACCATCCGGACGAGGGCGTCAGCCGACACCGGCGCTCCCCGACAGGGCCGAGCGCAGCCGCCGCATGAGGACCGGGAGGCTGACGGGCTTGGTGACGTAGTCCACGGCGCCCAGCTCCATGGCCGCGATCATCTCGGCCTCGACCGACCGCGTCGTCACCACGACCGCTTTCGACGTCTTGAGCACGCCGGCCTCGGCGAGCTGTCCGAGCAGCGTGAGCCCGTCCAGGCCCGGCAGGCCGAGCTCGAGCACCAGCAGCCGTGCGCGGACCGGCGCCTCGGGATGGGTGAGCAGCTCGAGGGCCTCGCGGCCGTCGCCCACCGTGCGCACGCGGTGTCCGCGCGTCTCGAGCGCGTGTTCCACCAGCGCCGCGAACGGCGCGTCAGGATCGATGACCAGGGCGTCGGCCGTCCACTCCACGCGCGACGCCTCGCCGCGCGTGGCGGCTTCGATGCGGTTGCCGCCCTGTCGCCGCGCCGAGGCGAGGGCCGCCTCGGCGGCGCGGATGAGCTCGCCGGCGTCCTTGCCGTCGACGCGAATCTGGGCGATGCCGGCGCTGAAGGAGGCCGCCACGGCCGTGCGGTCCGCGCCCTGCACGGCCTGCTCCCGGAAGCTCTCGAGGAGCTCGGCCATCCGGTGTACGCCGTCCTCGGACTTCATGCCGAAGGCGGCGATGGCGAAGCGCCCGGGCGCCACGTGGGCCACGACGTCCTCGGCGCGGAAGGCACGGGCGAGGCGCCGCCCCAGGAGCGTGGAGAGCCGCTGCATCGGCTCGGGGTCGCGCGAGGCGGACGCGGGCCCGATGCCGTCCACCTCCACCATCAGCATGGCCAGCGTGTGGTCGTAGCGCCGGGCGATGGCCACCATCCGCTCGAAGGTCGGAATGACCGAGCGCAGGTGCGGCAGGCGGGTGGCGGGGTCCAGGTCCGCGGCCTCGCGCTGGGTCCTCGTCCGCTCCAGGCGGTTGCGTGAGAGTGGCAGCAGCAGGGACGGCACCGCGGCCGAAGGCAGCCAGTCGTCGGCGCCGGCCGCGGCCGCGCGTGCCGCCGCGGCCTCGTCGGAGGCCGGAGTGACCAGGATGACGCTGGCCGCGGCCACGTCCAGCTCGCGGCGCATCGCCCGCGGCACGTGCAGCGACGGCCCGCCGGCGCATCGCTCGTCGAGGACGCAGAGCTCGGGCCGAAGCTGGGTCACGACGTCCCACACGGCCTCGCCGTTCTCGTGGACCTCGGTCACCGCGCCGAGATCCGCCAGGACGGTCCTCGCCCGCGCGCGCAGATCCGGATCGACCAGTCCAAGCACGATGACGGGCCGCGTGGCCTGACGGCGCCGAACGAGGTCGATGGCCTCGTCCACGATCGCCGCCGGGGCGATCGGCTTGCACAGGGTGCGGGCCGCGGACAGGGGATGCGCGGCGGATCGTTCGAGCAGCGACGGGCCGGACACCAGGGCCGCGATTGCGGCGTTGGGGTGGGCGGCGAGCAGGCGGGCCCGTGCCGCGCCATCGGCGTCACCGAGCCCGTCGGGTCCGAGGACGATCACGTCCGCCTGGTCGTCGAGCGGATCGGTGAGATGCCGGATGACCTTGGCTCGCCACCCTCGGACGGCCGCCTCGATGGGAAGTTCCCGCGCGAGCGCGTCGTCGTCGTCCACGACCAGCAGCGCGGGCGAGGTCGGCCGGCCGGCCGGCGACAGGGCATCGGGCGGCGGCAGCGTGCGGAGCGTGCCGTGCAGCGCCTCGACAATCTGCGACAGCCTCAACGCATTCGCCGTGCCGAGCAGCGTGCCGCTCTCGAGCAGTCCGGCGGCCTCCCACGCCATGCGCGCGGCATCGCGGGCTTCCACCAGCCAAAGCGACGTGGCGAGCTTGTAGGTCTCCCGCGCCGCGCGGCGGCGAGGCGACGGGTCGAGCCGTCCTTCGAGCGCCGCCAGCGCCGCGTCCTCGAGCGTGGTGGCCCGCGAGGCCAGCGCCGACGTGTAGGCGAGCCAGACCAGCGAGGAGGACGCCTGGTCGACCTCCGCCGGCGACGGGACGCCGGTGTCGGGGCCTGTCGCCGGCATGGCCGTACCATGGCCCGCGGCCACCGGCGTCCGCTCGGCGATGGCCGTCCGATCCTGGGGGGGCTGTGGCCCGACGCCAGCCTCGCCGGTGCGCGTGTCGTCCGCAGGGAGGGCGATCGTCGGCTGCCCGCCCCCCTGGCCCTGGCGCGGATCCGCGGTGCCGGCTGCCGGCTTCGTGGCGAAGCCGAGGCGAAACGGCAGGCGGACCTTCAGGACGACTCCCATCCCTTCGTGTTTCGGCCGGACGCCGCACCCGACATAGTGGTGAGGGCCGGGCTCGCAGGTTCCCACGCCCTCCGACCGGCGTCGAAGCGCGCCCGCCGGCGGTCCCCGACGAGCGATGATGGAGCGGAGGAGCGCCCGATGGTCTCGATGCCCGTTCCACGTCGCCTCGTACTGGCGGCCGCGCTGTCTGCCGCGACCCTGTCCGTCGTCCCCGGAGGCGCCCTGCTGGCGCAGGCGCCGGCCTCCGTGGCTCCGTCCGCGCTCCCGCTCCTGAGCGGCACCGACCTGCGCTACCTCGGCACGTTCCGGCTGCCCGACGAGGACTCGCGGAAGATCACCCTGCACTACGGCGGGCACGCGCTCGGGATGGCCGCGGATGGCCAGTCGATGTACTACGGCTGCGTGTATTCGGGCGGCGCGGCGCGCGTGTCCATCCCCGAGATCGGTGGGCGGGCGGAGATCCTCGAGCCGTGCCGGGGCGTGCCGAACCTGAAGGCCCTCGACGATTCCGATCCCAATCCGAAGGTGCTCGGCGGCATCCTGGCCTGGAACGGGCGGCTCATCGTGAGCGGGTACGCCACCTACGATGCCGGGCACAACGTGACGAAGAGCCACTGGGCCGGCGAGACGCTCGGGACCGCCGAGGGGCCCTACACGGTGGGCGGCGAAGAGCCGGGCCTCGTGGCCGGGTACATGACGCTCGTGCCCGAGGAGTGGCGCGCGCTCTTCGGCGGGCCGGCGTTGACGGGGCAGTGCTGCATCTCGATCATCTCGCGATCGAGCTATGGCCCCTCAGTGAGCGTGTTCGATCCCGATGAGATCGGCGTGAAGCGCAAGGCGTCGGCGAAGATGCTGGTCGGCTACCCGGACGACCACCAGACGCTCGGCCCCTACGACCGGCCGAACCGCTACTTCAGCAGCGTCGTGCAGATGGGAGGCATCGCCTTTCCGTCCGGGACGCGGTCGGTGCTCTTCATCGGCCGCCACGGCACCGGCTACTGCTACGGCGAGGGCACCAAGGATCCGGCCCTGCACTACACGCCGCACCCCCAGGGCACCTGGTGGTGCTACGACCCGACCAACGGTGACAAGGGGCCCCACGGGTACCCGTACCGCCATTTCGTCTGGGCCTACGACGCCAACGACCTCGTGCTCGTGAAGCAGGGCCGAAAGGCGCCCTGGAGCCTCACGCCCTACGCCACCTGGAGCCTGCACGAGATGAGCGCCGGCACCGGCAACGCCTGGATCAACGGCGCGGTCTACGACGCCACGCGCCGGCGGATCTACGTCGTGCCGACCAACGACCCGATCGTCCACGTGTACGAGGTGAAGACGCCGAGCGTGCGCTGAACGGGTGGCCGGAGGAACGGCGGCCGCATGCGGATCAACCTGTCGACCTCGTCCAACAGGAAAGTGGTGCCGGCGGAGGGAATCGAACCCACACGCCCGGTAAGGGGCACAGGATTTTGAGTCCCGCGCGTCTGCCAGTTCCGCCACGCCGGCACGTGGGCTTCCAGCTTACTACGCCACGCCGGGCTGTCGGCCTGCCTGACCCGCGCTACTCAGGCCGCCACACGAGCGCGACCAGCTGCACCTGCACGCCGCCCCGCCTCGGCTTGACGACGAGGCGCTCGTAGGTCTCGCCGTCGCCACTCCATTCGTCCTGGAGGGCGCGGACGTCCTGTTCGAGCGTCTCCTCGAGTTGCTGCTTCTGGGCTTCCAGGGCGTCGACGTTGGCCTTGGCGCGCTCGACGTCCTGGGCTTCGCGTCCGATCCGGCTCACGCCGCGGGCGGCCGTCGCCATGCGCCCCACGTTGGTGACCGACGCGGTGCGCCGGCCGAAGAACGCGCCCAACACGGACGCGCCGACCGACAGCGCCGCGGAGAGCTTCTGCTCCGACGCCTGCTGCTGCTCCTTTTCGACCGTCGCGCCGGCCTTCCGGATGCGCTCGTCGAGGGCCGCGATCTTCGGGGCGTACTTGGCGCGGAGGGCCTGCACCGCCGCGTCCCTGGCTTCGCGGGCCTCGTGGCTCGCGCGGATGCGGAAGGCGGCCTCACTCTCGCCGGCGTGGGAGAGCAGGCCCGTTCTCGGTGACTTGAAGAGCTCCAGGCTCTGCGATCGGGCGGCCCAGGCCGAGAAGTCCTTCGTCCAGGCCTGATAGCTCTTGGGCTTGGCGGCCGCCTGGGGGAGCGGCGCGAAGGCCGCCGCCACGCCCGGCGTCGACGTCAGGGCGTCCACTCGGAAGTCTGCCGGTTCCGCGTGTTCCCAGTCGGCGGCGACCGGGCCGTCGGAGAGCGGCGTCCACACGACGACGTCGCCGGTCTCGTCGAGTTTCAGCTTCGCGTCGCTGTAGGTGACGCGGGCGGCGCCGACGAGCATCGGCACGTAGGTGGCGCCCTGCCCCGGTGCGAAATACTGCGGGACATCCGGCGGCAGCATCGGGCGCGCGGCCGCAGCGGGCGGCCCGGCCTGCGGGGCGGCGGCCGCCGGTGGTGGAGCCGCGGGGGCCGGCGAGATCGGCGCCGGGGCGGTGGCCGGCGCGGGCGCTGCCGTGGCCCGGCCGCGGACGGGATCCATCAGCGCGCGGATTTCGTCGCGTCCCATCGGGCCGCGGAGGTAGGACAGCGCCCACCGCGACTGCATCAGCAGTGGCGCGTGGTCGTGGACGTTGTGCAGGAGGAACACGCGCTTGTCGAGGCCCGAGAGCAGCGTGTCGAGCCCCTGGCGGTCGAAGCCCTGGCCCGCCCCGGCGGCGACGCCCTCGAGGCCATCGAGCACGCGGGCCTTGTCACGCTCGGTCTGCAGCCGTCCGAGGAACCACGTGCCGGCGTTGGACAGCGCCTTGTAGTCGAGATCGACGGGATTCTGCGTCGACAGCACGCAGCCGAGTCCGAAGGCGCGTGCCTGTTTGAGGAGCGTCAGGAGCGGCGTCTTGCTCGGAGGATTCGCCGTGGGCGGCAGGAAACCGAAGAGCTCGTCCATGTACAGGAGCGCGCGCAGCGACGTCGTGCCGCGCTGGGCGCGTACCCACGCGAGCACCTGTTCGAGGAGCAGCGCCACGAAGAACATCCGCTCCGCGTCACCCAGGTGCGCGATCGACACGACGGCCACCCGGGGCTTGCCCGACGGTGTGTACAGGAGGCGCCCCACGTCGAGCGGCTCGCCCTCGAGCCAGGTCGCGAACCCCGGCGCCGCCAGGACGTTGTTCAGGCGCATCGCCAGCGCGAAGCGATCGCCGGCAGGGTAGAAGGCCTCGAGTTCGAGCACGCCGACCTTGGTCACGGGCGGCGTCTGGACCTGGGCGATGAGCGCCGCCATGTCGAGCCCGCGGCCCTGGCGCCAGGCCTCCTGCAGGAGCGTGGAGACGAGCACGTGCTCACGGCTGGTCGTCGGGTCACCGGTGATGCCTGCCAGCGCGAGCAGGCTCGTGGCCACCGACTGCACGCGGGCCGCCAGCAGCTCGGGCTCGTCGACGATCGCGCGCGGCGGCGCTTCGAAGGTGTCGAGGATCGACAGCGGCAGCCCCGTGCGGCTCCCGGGCGTGTAGATGGCGACGTCGGCCGAGGCCTTGAGTCGCGCGATCCGGGTGCCGTCTTCGTCCCAGTCGGCCAGACCTGCCTTCCAGCGCTCGGCTTCCTTCGCGGCGAACGCCTCGACGGAGAGCTGCTGCGACCGCGCTTCGTCCGGGTTCACCCACGGCGCGAACTCCTGCGGCGTGAGCCCGGGAAAGGTGAGCATCAGGTTCGCGAGATCGCCCTTGGGGTCGATGGCCAGCACCGGCAAGCCGTCGATGGCGGCTTCCTCGATGAGGGCCACGCCGAGGCCGGTCTTGCCGCTGCCGGTCATCCCGATGCAGACCGCGTGCGTCAGCAGATCCGCGGCGTCGTACAGGACCGGGTCGGCCGTCCGCTGGCGCGCCGCCGGGTCGTAACGCCGTCCGAGATAGAAGAGGCCGAGCTGCTCGTAGTCCATCTCGGCCATTGTAGTGGCGCCGCGACGCGGCGCGTCACACGTCGAGGCCGACCGATCGCATCAGCACGAGCGCGTTGCTCGTGCCGACGACGCCCGGCCGCAGCCGGTAGTCGAAGACGAGCGTGCCGCCCTCGAAGCGGTCCTCGAAGTGCACGTTGGCCGCGCGGGTCGAGGCGTCGTCCACGAGGGCGGTCAAGGCGAGATCGTGGGTCGTGGCGAGGCCGATCGCCCCCAGGCCCACCAGGCCGCGGAGCACGCCCGCCGCCCCGAGCTGACGGTCGTGCGAGTTGGTGCCAGCCAGCAGTTCGTCGATGAGGAAGAGCGTGCCGCCCGGGCCGTCCAGGCGCGCGAGGTCCACGATCTGGCGGAGCTTCGAGATCTCGGCGAAGAACCGCGAGCGGCCGCTCTCGAGCGAGTCCTGCACCCGCATGGTGCCGGCGGGCGTCATCGGCGTCAGCGCCATGGCCCGGGCCGTCACCGGGGCCCCGGCCTGCGCCAGGACGACGTTCACGCCGATGGCCCTGAGGTAGGTACTCTTGCCCGACATGTTCGAGCCGCTGACGACCAGCAGATGGGGATGCTCGCCGCCCAGGGCGACGTCGTTCCCGACGGCGTGGTCGGGATTCAGCAGCGGGTGCGTCATCTCGTGCGCCACGAGGCGTGGTGGCCCTGGTTCCAGCGTGGGGAAGACGGCGGCCGGCCGCTCGGCGGCGAAGGTGGCCAGGGCCGCGAGGGCTTCGACTTCGCCGATGACGTCGAACCACGCGGCCACGTGCGTGCCGTGGCGGGCGCGCCACCCGTCGATGGCCCACGCCAGGTGTGTCGCCCAGAAGAGCAGGAGCGCCAGCGGGCCGAAGAACTGGTTGCGGCGCGACGCGAGGAGCTCGGCGAGGCGCGCCAGCCGATCGATGGCCTCCGATGCCGGGATGCCGCCGCCCTCCAGGCGCTGACGGAGGGCCCGAAGGCCGGGGCCTTCGAAGGCCTCGCGCTCCAGGCGCTCGATGAGCGTGGCCGCCAATGAGAGGTCGTGGGCCGTCTCCTCGACGTGGCGGATCGCCGACAGGATGCGGGGCCGCAGGCGCCAGCCCACCACCGCCTGCGCGGCCAGCGCGCCGCCCAGCCACAGCGCCGGCTCGCCCGTCCGCCACCACCAGGCGATGCCCGACAGCGTGGCGGCCGACAGGGAGACGAGCGCCACCCGGCTCCACCACGCCGGCGCCGACGTCGGGGCGCCGGCCCATGCCGCGACGGCCGCGGTCGTCGCGGCGCGCGGCAGGTCGGGGCCGAGCACGCTGAGGTCCTCACGCAGCTGCGGCCGGGCGGCGAGCTCCGCCACGGCGGCTTGGCGCTCGACGACGACCTCCGGTGATGCCGGGGCGAGCAGCCATCGGGCCAGGGTGCGTTCGCCGGTGTCGGTTCGCGCCGTGCACAGCAACTCGAAGAGGCTGGCACGGCCGAACAGGTCCAGGTCCTCGGCGTAGGGATGTTCGGTCGAGCGATGCGACTCGCCGCCAGTGCCCTGACCCTGCCAGCGGTGCTCGATCCGTGCGATGCCCTGCTCGACGCAGGCCAGCCGCCGGCGCGCCGCGGTCCGGGCTGCGAGGCTGCGGGCGTGGACGACGGCGACGGCCGCGAAGGCGACCGCGGGCACGCCCGCCCAGCCGACCGACCAGCGTGCGGTGGCCAGGGCGCCGATCGCGACCGCGGTCGCGAGGCCCGCCAGCGTCAGCCGCACCCAGGCCAACCGCGCGTCCGACAGGTCGAGCGCCCGGGCCTCGTCCTGCAGCCGCGCGCGTGCGTCGGCGTAGGCGGCGGCTACGGCCTGACGATCCCGTCGGCCGTCCACAGATACAGCGTGCGGCGATGGTTGGCGCCGTCGGTGAAGGTCTCGACCTTCTCGGGCTTCCAGTCGCCGAATCCGAAGTTGTGCGCGACGATGCGCGTGCCAGGCTTGAGGTTCCGCGTCAGCATCGGGCGGAGCTTCAGGTTGGAGGCGGTCAGCAGGTAGGTCGTGACGACGGTGGCGCTCGTGACGTCGGTGGTCATCGCGTCCTCGAGCTTGAACGTGACGAGCCCGGTCACGCCGGCCGCGCGGGCATTGGCGTTCGCCTCAGCGATCCGGAGCGGGTCGATGTCGACACCGATGCCGCGCGCGCCGTACACCTTGGCCGCCGTGATCGGGATGCGGCCGTCGCCGCATCCGAGGTCGATGACCACGTCACCCTTGGTCACCTTGGCCAGGGCCAGCATCCGGTCGACCACTTCCTGGGGCGTGGGCACGTAGGGCGCCAGGTTCGGGGCGTCCAGCCGGCGGGACGGCTGAGCCAGCGGGACGGCGCTCAGGCCCGCGGCCAGGGCCAGGGCGACGAACCAGGCGGTCCGGGACCGGCGCATGGCGCCAAGAATA